>JAFZML010000060.1 GCA_017553255.1 Bacteroidales bacterium
CGGTTAAGCCTGTCAAGGCGGGCTTTGCGGAAAAGGGAGTCACGGGGAACGCCAGGGTATACCCGCTGCAGTGAGTCCAGGATGTGATTCCGGCGGTCTGCGTTAAGGCGGCGGGAGATGTGCTTTATGGCGCTGATGTCCCATTTCACATCCCTCAGTGCATAGAAATCATAGCCTCTTCTCATCCAAATTCGGCCTGAAGATGACCTCAGGGTGAGTCTTGGCGATGGCTGGGCCTTGGAAGCCGGTGTTATACGGAAGGTTTCCGTATTATCCTGCAGCCTTATGCTCATTCCGTCCTGGTCACGGAGCCCGATGTTGCTGAATTTCAGAAGGCCCATGAGGGGAGTGAGCTCCTTGCTCTTTTTTAGGATATCGGCCGAATTCTGCATGAGGAGGAGAAGCTTTCCGCTCCTGATGCCCAGGTTTCCGTAAGTGGCGGTAAGGGTGTCTGTGCTGGCTTTAAGGGCAAGGACGCGGGCGCCCTTGCGGATATTACGGTCTATGGAGTTGGCCTTGCTGGCAAGTTCCATTTCAAGGGCGGGAATGGAAGCGTGTATGCTGTCCGGGGCGTCCTGGACGGAAAGGTCCCGGGCCTGGAGCTCACAGAGGATATCGGCCCCGCCGATGGTGGCCATGTTGAGCTGGGACTTACGCACCTTTCCGTGGAGTTTTGCGTCAATGGAGCCGGTCCCGGAAATGCCGCGCTCTGAGGTGAAGGCATTGGTGAGGGAGTCTACGCGCGCCCTTGCCGTGCCGTCAAATATAATCTGGGGGTCCTCTCCAAGGATGTCTTTTACGCCGCCGGTAAGATTTATCTTTGCTCCTACAATGTCCAGGAAGAGCTTTCTCACAGAGGCGTCCACGGATTTCAGGTCATCTGTGGTGACGTTGGCGTCCAGTGCGATCCGGCCCTTTCGGCTTATTCCTTCATAGTCCAGGAAGGCCTGAGGCACCACAATGCGGGCCTCCACCGCCGGCACTCTTCCGCCGCCATATACGCCGTCTACAGTGGCGTCAAGAGATAGGCGGGCATCTGTCCGGATTTTCTTGAAAACGGGGATGTTGTCTTGATACTCAGTTATTATCTTTTCAAGAGGGCAGTCCTTTACTTGGGCTTCGAAATCCAAGTTGTATGCTCCCTCACCGGCCGTGACACTGCCTTTTCCATCCAGGTGCAGCGCGCTTAAATCCAGCGCAAGGCGGTTTAGAATAACCTGAAGGGAATCATCCTGCCTTTCCGGGAAATCTCCGTCCAGGGATATGCCTACTGGCACTTTAAGCCGCCCCAGCTTCCCGGTTGCAAGCCATGCCTGGGCCTTGGCGTCCAGCTCCAGGTGACGGTCTCGGCCCTTAGCCCGTAGAGAGCGGAGCGCCACGGACACGGTGTCTGAGGGAAGCCTTCCGGAAACAAAGAGGGAATCTATTTCAAGGGCAGATTCCACATTGTCAATAGCCTTGGTGTCAAGATGGCCATCCAGGTTAAGACGCCGCATTGTGAACATGCCGTGGATTGTGTCACGCGGGTTTGTGAACACAATGAAAGGCCGGTCACTCATGTGAACCTTATTAATCTCAATCCTTGGAGCCGGCTTTTTGGTGGTGTCCTTCCTGGGACCTCCAATGGGCAGAATGTCCCAGTTGGCGGCCGATGAGTCATAGTAGTGGGCAAAGATGCGGGGATGCGTGAGTTCCGCCTTCTTTATGTGGAAGCCGTCCCCGCGGACAATGCCCATGTAGTTAACGGATACGCTGAGGTGCCGGAAAGAAGCCAGGGTATCTACAGTTTCCCCCCGGCCAGCCTTCAGGAGGCTGAAACGCCGCCCGCTGTCCGGGTAAATGGTGTCATAATGGGCGTACCTTTCATTGGGGTAGGTGAGGGAGAAATCATCGGCCTCCAAATTAAGAAAAGGGAAACTCTTGATGACGTGGGCTTTAATATTGCCGAATGAAACGTCTCCCTCCACGTAATCCTGCGCAAAGCGGTTTACCAGTTTTGTAAGCACCGCCGGCCTCAGAATGACCTGAAGGGCCACAAGTATGGCTAGAAGCAGCCCCACAAGCGCTATGACTACGTTCCGTATGACCTTTCCCGCTTTCATTCTTACAAATATATAAAAAAACTCCGATACCTTGAGCCGCCAGTATATCTAAATGGCGTATACGGGCGTTTTTCTGGATTGGCGGCCAGCGCTGGTCAAAGAAAATTTGCAGAAAAAATCACAAATTCTTAATTTTGTGAGATTTTTGGATATAATTATTAACTAAACATAGCAATTTTATGGCAACTACTGCTGACCTCAAAAACGGAATGTACATCATGTTCAACGGCAAACCCTGCGTTGTAGTGTACTTCCAGCACGTGAAACCCGGTAAGGGCCCCGCATTCGTAAAGACCAAACTCCGTAACCTTGAGAACGGCCGTATCCTTGAGAACACTTTCACCGCCGGTGTAAAGCTTGACACTATCTCCGTGGAGCGCCGCCCGTACCAGTTCCTTTATGACGACGGAGAAGCCTTCAACTTCATGCACGAGGAAACCTATGAGCAGATCACCCTTCCCCATGACGTTGTAGAGAACGCAGACCTTATGAAGGAAGGACAGCGCGTTGAGATGATGTATATGACAGAGCCTGAAGAGCGCTGCCTCACCTGTGAGCTTCCCACTTACGTAACCCTTGAGGTTACCTACAGTGAGCCCGCCGTGAAGGGCAACACCGCTTCCACCAGCGCCCTCAAGGAAGTTACCCTTGAAACCGGCGCCAAGATCATGGTTCCCCTCTTCATTGAAACCGGTGAAATCATCACCGTCAATACCACAGACCGCAGCTACGGCCAGAGGGTGAAGTAATCGGCCTGGCGCCTAATTGCTTGACACTCAATCACTTCCAACAAGTCGGGTGCACCTGCAGGTGCACCCGACTTTGTATAAAACACTGTGAATCAGTTACTTACGCGCCAGAGGGTTTACATCACGTAATCCTTCACATCCTGTGCGCTTACGGGGCAGCCTCCAAGGATGAGTAGGCGCTCTACCACGTTCCTGAGCTCACGGATGTTCCCGGGCCAGGGACGTTCCTGGAGCATTTTTACAGCCTCCGGCTGGTATTCGCGAACGGGCTTGCCGCTTTCGGCACAAATCTGCTCCGTGAAATGCTTTACAAGAAGCGGAATGTCCTCCTTGCGCTGGTCCAGGGCGGGGACCTTCAGGACAATTACGCTGAGCCTGTGATAGAGGTCCTCGCGGAAATTACCGGCTGCAATCTCTTCCTGCAGGTTCTTGTTTGTGGCGGCAATCACGCGTACGTCCACGGTGATTTCCTTGTCTCCGCCCACGGGGGTGAGTTTTTTCTCCTGCAGCACGCGGAGAACCTTTGCCTGGGCGGCCAGGGACATGTCTCCAATCTCGTCCAGGAAAATTGTGCCGCCATCGGCCTGCTCAAATTTTCCCTTATGGTCCCTTATGGCCGATGTAAAGGAGCCCTTCTTATGGCCGAAGAGTTCACTGTCAATGAGTTCTGAAGGAATTGCGGCGCAGTTTACCTCCACGAAAGGCATCATTGAGCGCTCACTGAGCTGGTAGATGCTTTGGGCTACCAGTTCCTTTCCGGAGCCGTTGGGGCCGGTGATAAGGACGCTTGCTGCGGTGGGAGCCACCTTCCCAATCATATCACGGAGATGGCCGATGGGCTCTGACTCACCAATCATCTCACGGCCGTAAATCTTCTTCTTTAGTATCTTGGTTTGGGTGACAAGATTGGCTTTGTCCGTGGCGTTCTTGAGGGTGATGAGGATGCGGTTGAGGTCCAGGGGCTTCTCAATGAAGTCAAAGGCGCCCTTCTTGATGCAGTCCACGGCCGTGTTTATATCGGCATGGCCTGAAATCATTATGACGGGAGTCTCTATGCCTTCCTCCACAATTTTCACAAGCATCTCCGTGCCGTCCATTTCTGGCATCTTGATGTCGCAGAAAATGGCGTCGTATTTTTCCTTTGACGCCTTCTGGAGGCCCTCAAGGCCATTTTCCGCGGTGTCCACCTGATATGACTCCATTTCCAGGATTTCCTTCAGGGAGTAACGGATGGCGCGTTCGTCGTCTACAATCAGAACTTTCATTACACTGTATTTTTATGCAAATATCGTAAAAATATTCTATTTTTGTATTCCGTACAAATACTAATGCTATGACTATCCCAGACATTACCATTGCGGTAGACGGCTACTCATCAACCGGAAAAAGTACATTTGCAAAAATGGTGGCCAAAGAATTCGGCTTCCTGTATCTTGACAGCGGCGCAATGTACCGCGGCGTCACCCTTTTTGCAATGGAGGGCGGCATGGCCCCCGGCGGCAAAATAGATGAACCCGCCCTTCAGAAGACCCTTCCGCAGCTGGACCTTCACTTTGAGAGGGATGATGACAAAACCCTTCTTTTCAGCGGCTCCCGCTGCATTGAAAAGGAAATCCGCACCCTGGAAGTCAGCGCCCTGGTAAGCCCCGTCAGCGCCATTCCCTTTGTGCGCGCATGGGTGGATGAGCGCCTCCACGCTTTCTCTGAGGGTGGCCGCGTCATAATGGACGGCAGGGATATCGGCACCACCGTTTTCCCTAATGCGGAGGTAAAGATTTTCATGACCGCAGAACCCGCCACGCGTGCACAGCGCCGTTATGATGAGCTTGTCGCAAAAGGGGATAATCCCAGCCTTGAGGACGTAATGAAAAACCTTCAGGAAAGGGATTACATAGATTCCCACCGCGAAACTTCTCCACTCAGGCAGGCGGAAGACGCCTTTGTCCTGGACAACACCCACATGACCCTCCATGAGGAACTTGTGTGGATGCTGGGTCTCTTCCAGGGCCGTTTCGGCCTTCTGGAAACACCAGGAATCACATGGTAAAAGTTGAGATAGATCCCGGTTCCGGCTTCTGCGGCGGCGTTATCCGCGCCATCACAAGCGCAGAGGAATTCCTCAGGGGCGGGGGAACGCTCTATTCCCTTGGAGCAATAGTCCACAATGAGGCGGAACTCTCACGCCTGAGGGAAAAGGGCCTTGTCACAGTCAATTCACTATCCGAGGTGCCTCGCGGCTGCACCGTTCTCATCCGCGCCCACGGAGAGCCGCCGTCAACGTACAAGGAAGCGGCCGAAAGGGGCCTTTCAGTCATCGACTGCTCCTGTCCCGTGGTGCTCAAACTCCAGGAGCGTATCCGCAAGGCCAGCGGCCAGGTAATTATCTTCGGCCGGGTGGGTCACGCGGAGGTTCTGGGCCTGATTGGCCAGGTGGGCGGCAACGCCCTTGTGGTGGAGAACGCAGGAATGCTTACAGAGGCCCTTGAGGCAGGGAAAATTGACCTTTCAAAGCCTGTTGTCATCTTCTCCCAAACCACCAAGAGCCCCACGGAATATGAGGAGATTTGCGCAATGCTGCGTGATGCCGGGGCCCAACTTACCGTTAACAACACCATCTGCGCCCAGGTTGCCGGCCGCCATGAAAAACTGGCCCGTTTTGCCGCCTCCCATGATGTAATCCTTTTTGTGGCAGGGCGTTCTTCTTCCAACGGCAAGGTCCTCAGTGACCTTTGCCGCAGCGTAAACCCCGCCACCTATGTGATTGGCTCTGAAAAGGAAATAGATTTTTCCTGGATAAAGGACTGGCAGTCTGTGGGCGTTTGCGGGGCCACGTCAACCCCTAAATGGCTGCTTGAGAAAGTGGCAGGGGCCGTCAGCTCCTGGGGTATTTCACAGTAAAGCAGGCGCCTCCAAGCGCAAATGAACGGCTGTAGGAGATGCTGCCGCCGCAGTGCTCCACAATACGGCGGCATATTGCAAGGCCAAGGCCGCTGCCGCTGGTTTTGGTGGTGAAGTCCGGGGTAAAGATTTTCTCCTGGTTGGCTTCTTCCACGCCGGGGCCGTTGTCTTCCACCACAATCTCATAGAATCCGTCTGTGGATGAGTTCCTGAGAGATACCAGGAGCCGTTTTTCTCCCTCTATCCCGTCCACTGCCTGGATGGCGTTTGTGATGAGGTTCACCACAACGCGTGTAAGCTGCGGGCGAGGCGCGTTCACCATTGCCCCGGCAAGACCATAGTATTCCACCTGAATATCATCCCTGGAGTCAAACAGCTCCACCTCCTGGCGCACAAGGGCGTCAAGGTCTATCCGCTCCGCTTTCTGGTCATACATCTTTGCAAAGGTGGAGAATTGGTCGGCGGAATCTGACAGCAGATCCACGTGGTAGAGGACCGTCTGGGCTACCTCGTCAAATTTATCCTGCCAGGCGGGATTACCGTTGCTCTTGAGGCGGATAAGCATCTGGAGCTGCAGTTTGATGGGCGTGAGAGGGTTCTTGAGGTCATGGGCCACGCGGCGGGCCATATCGGTCCAGGCCTTGTCTCGTTCGGCCTGTGCAAGCCGACGGGAGCTCTCTCCAAGGTCCTTCACCATGCGGTTGTAGGCGTCTACCAGCGGGGTGAGTTCGTCGTCCTGATGATAGATGAGGGGTTCAAGGTGATCCACGTCCGTCACCGTCATCTTCCGGCTCATCTCAGTAAGCGGCCGGAACAACCTTGACACCACCACATACGTGATAAAGCGGGTAATAAGGAGAAGCAGCAGGAATATGGTGATGATGGTTGCAACGTGCAGCACAGCCTCCGTCTCAAAGTTGTGGGTAAGGTCCGTGAAGGGGGCCGATGCAATCCCTATCATTGTGCCTGAGCTGTTGAAAAGTGGCACGTAGAGGGCGTAGAAGCGGCGCCTGCCCACTTTCTCCGGGTGCAGGTAAAAGCGGTCATGCCCATATATAATATGGTTATAGGCCGATGGTTCCATCCTGTTTCCAAGAATCATCCGGTCATAGACCTCCGGGGTTGTGCTCATAACCTCAGAGCCGGCGGTGTCGAAGATGGTGATGTCGCAGCGAAGGCTGTTGCCCACTCCTTCCACCGCCGCCACGGCCTGCGGGCTGCCTATATCGGCCGTAGATTCCACCTGCCTAAGGCGCTCCTGCAACATGGCCTGGAGGGTGTTGATGCGGGAGGTCATGACGCTTTGCATATCGGCCACATTGCGCTTTCCAACAAACCATACGCTGAATACCGCCATGGCAACAAGCGTGATAATGAGGGAGATATACACCACCAGGCTTATCCTGGTCTGGAAATAGCTTCTGCTTCCAGTGCGCCTGCGCCTGCGGGAAAGGGCGGTTTCAAGGAAGAATGCCGCCAGGGTGAGGAGGAAGCCCTCCACAATGTAATGGAGGATTTCCGTAGACTGGCGGGCAAGGATAATCACCTCTCCGTCAGATACTTCACGTGTGAAGAGGTCCCAGCCTTCAATGCGGATGTGGCTGTGCGGGTGCTCTCCGGCCATCTCCTTGATTTTTCCGGAATAGAGGGTGGGGAAGGGGTAAGCGCCCTTGTATTGCAGCAGGTGGCCGTCTATGTATTTGGCCCAGGAATACACCGGAGGAAGGCTTACCCTGCCGGGATCCTGTATGCCCAGGAGGCTCAGGTATCCGCGGTCTTCCCTGTTGTGCTTGGATTCTACCGTGACAAAGATGGAAGAGGGACCGTATTCAGAATAATAGGTGAATAGACCGGTATAAGCGGTGCGCCCGTTGCCTATGGAACTGTAGAAGAAATGGGAGTTTTCACCAAGGCGTACGCCTGCGCGTATCCTTTCAAGGAAGAGGGGATGGGCACCTGGACCTGCCGGGCCGGGTTTTACCACGGAGATGTCGTAATCCTGGGCAATCCTTACCATGTAGGCGCTTGTGAGCCTGCCCCGTAGGATGTCTGTGCCCCCCTCAAGGGCTGCCAGGGCGCCTATCATGGAGTCTTCAGAGATTGCACCCTCAACGGAACGCAGCTGGATTTCCAGGGCCACGTCACGGTCCATTGCCAGGCGGTTTGCCCAAACGTCTACGCGACGCTGCTCTTTCCGGAATCCCAGTATGGCCGATGTCACCACAAGATACGCCCCCAGCACTGCGCAGAAGGCCATTCGGCCCCACAGTGAGAACATGTCATATCTGAACCCGGTGAGGTTTTTTACAAGCGGCGCAAGGATTTGGAGGAGCATGGGGATGGCCAGGGCAAGAGCCAGGAAACTGACGTAAACCACCCCTGTGAAAGGCGTTATGAGGGTTACCTTATAAAGCTCCAGATTGATGCTGGAGTTTTCAAGTATGCTGCAGAAAGCAATGTGGAGGTATGCTCCAACGCCTATGACGGCTACTAGAAGAACCGCCGCCAGGATGCCTTGAACAGCCTTTGAGGAGCGCCTGAGGACTCTTTTGAGGAAAGTCCACCTTACCACAAACAGGTCCAGTGCAAGGATGTCTATGGCAAGGTTCACTATCATTACGGCGCCAAGGCTGTAAAGGAAGGGGCCATCGGCATAAAGGAGGGGAGAGAAAATCTGGGAAACCTGGTCCAGCCCACGCCCGTAGATGAACATCCAGATGAATATTCCCGTTTGGATGGCTACGGTGCCAAGGAGGCAAAGCGGCGTGGGACGGGCACTCAGGAAAACTATGAGGGCGCCCATAAACAGGAACATGGCCAGCCAGATAAGGGCCGAATGCCTTTTGCTATATCCCTGTGCTGTGTCTGACGTGAGTTTGAAAAGCGGGACACCGCCCACCGAAACCGCCGTTCCGGAACTGGAGGAGAGGGGACTCACGCCATAATGGTCGTCTTTCCGGAGGCGGGGATTTACGCCGGTGAGGGAACCTGGCCTTAGCTGGTTCACTATCTCAAGGCCGGCTATAACCTTGCAGCCGTCTCCCTCCACGGCCTTTTCCAGGTACCACTTGGGCCCGTGGTTCACAAAGGACAGCTGGGACGTGGCACTGGCAAGAGGGGATGTGACGTTGCTGCGGGCATCCGACAGGCGGGAAGAAAGCTGCTGCGCGCGGATGTCGTCGTTGCGGAGTGGGAACTGGCCCGCCCAGCTCTGGAGGGTGTCTTCCACGTAGCGGTACACCACCATGTCTTCAGGGAGGCCGTCAAGCTCCATCCAAGTGCGGGGGTCCCCGTTCAGGGCCTTCTCAATGTATTTGTCCAGAATCTTTACGCGGGCACCGGTCTTTTTGCCGAAATCCGCCGCCGCGGCCTCAGGATCCTCCGTGCCCGTTCCGGTAAGAAGCGACGCCGTAAAGATTATGGCCGATGCAGCCATAATCACAAATGCAACGCTTTGCCGTATGAGACGGGGTTTATTCATTATGGTAGGGCTCTCCGCGAAGGATGGTAAACGCCCGGTAAAGCTGCTCTGCAAAAACCGTGCGCACCATCTGGTGGGTGAATGTCATCTTGGAAAGGGCCATTTTGGCGCGGGCCCTTGCGTGTACCTCCGGCGAAAATCCGTATGCTCCGCCAACGGCAAAAACCAGGTTTCTGGTGCCCTGGAGCATATATTTTTCCAGCATTCCGGCAAATTCCGTGGAACGATACTCCACGCCATGCTCGTCCAGAAGGATAAGGGTATCGGCCGGCTGCAGATGCTTCAGAATCAGTTCTCCCTCCTTCTCCTTTATCTGCTCCCTGCTCAGGGCCTGGGCCTTTTTGAGCTCAGGAATCTCCGTCACCTTGAAAGGAACATAGTGCTGCAGCCTGGCCACATACACGTCCAGGCCCTCTTTCACCCATTTCACGTCCGTTTTCCCTACGGTGAGGAGCTCAATATTCATATTACAAATGTAGCATTTCGGCTTGATATTTGCAAGAAATGTCCCCGGAATGAAAAAGCAAGCAAAGATTGTATTGTCCGCCGCCATGCTCCTCATTGCAGGGGGGCAGGCCGTGGCGCAGACGCCGGTTACGCCGGTGAAGTCCTTCAAGCCGGCCGCTTCTCCGGAAGGGGAGTTCTCCGTATTCTCTTCAATTACCAAATACCTTGCAGCCGGGGATGTGGCGTCCCTCTCCAGCTGGTTCGCGGATAATCTGGACCTTACCGTACTGTCGTCGTCCCGCAACTGCTCCAAGGCCCAGGCCCGGCAAATACTCCGCAATTTCTTCGGCAGCTATACGCCCCGCTCCTTCGAGGTAACCCACCGTGCGTCTGAAGCCAACAAAAAGTACCTCATAGGCATTCTCAATGCCGGTGGTGAAAATTTCCAGGTCACAATCTACGCCACTTCTTCCGGCGGTGACACCTACAAAATCCAACAGCTGGGCATCACCCGCAGCTTCTAACTCCCTCGGCATCCCCTTCGGCCCATACTTTTCGGCCTCCCCTTTCGTCATGCCCAACCTGATTGGGCATCTCAACCCATATAGTTCTCCCCCTGTGGTGGCACTCAATATGCTGGTAATCAGTAGCTTACAGAATCTTCTGGTAGAAAAAGTTCTGGTAGAAACCTCTGTAAGTGCCTGATTATCCGTCATTTAGCTGCCACCACCACCTTTTCCTTTTTTTTTGCTACATTTGTAGTGATGAAAGCAAATGGCAAGATAAAACTGCGTGAAAAGATAGGCTACGGGCTGGGAGACGCTGCGGCCGGAGGAATTGCCTGGAAGGTGATGTCTATTGCTTTTCCGCTGTTTTTCACCAATATATTCGGCCTCACGGTGGCAGATGCCGCAACCCTTATGCTTGTGGCGCGTCTTTTTGACGTTGTGACGGACCCTGTCATGGGAGCTATCGCAGACCGCACGCAGTCACGGTGGGGGACATATCGGCCCTGGCTCATATTTGGTGCAATTCCGCTTGGGATTGTCTTTGCGCTGCTGCTCTTTACGCCGCCCTTCGGCCCGGTGGGGAAGCGCATCTGGGCATATTCCCTGTTCCTTCTGATGGTGGCCGTCTATACTGCCGTGAACGTGCCATACGGGTCCCTTCTGGGCGTTATGACAGATGACGACAATGAGAAAAACCAGTTCTCCTCCTTCCGTATGGTGGGGGCGTACGCTATGGGTTCTGTGACGCTGTTGGCGTTTCCTTACCTTCAGAAGCTCATTGGAGGCACCCCCCAGCACCAGTATGCGGTTATGGGAGTGGTTTTTGGAGCCGTTGCTGCCCTGGGCACACTTGCCTGCGGCCTCCTTACCAGGGAGCGCCTCAGACCTGTTCGTGCAGAGAAGTTTTCCTTCAAGCCTTTTGCCGATCTTTTCCGCAACAAGCCCTGGATATACCTTACCTTGATAGGCGTATGCACCAATTTCTTCAACGGCTTCCGCTACGCCGTGGCGGGTTATCTGCTTGAATATTGCCTGCACGGGGATGTCACTGTGTCCGGCCTAATCATTAATTACACCGTGTTCATGACCTTTGGAGAGGTTACCTGCATGGTCTTCGGCGGCTATTGCCCACGCTTTACCAAGTGGGTGGGTTCCAAACGAAAGGCTTTTGCGTGGGCGGCTGTTATCTGCGCCGTGACGTCGCTGGGCTTCTTCTTTATCCCCATGGACCCCGCCTACATCTGGCTCATGGTGGCAACGGTTATTCTCACTTCTGTTGGTATCGGCCTATATTCTCCGCTGCTATGGTCCATGTATGCCGATGTGGCGGACTATGCCACAGAGAAAAATGGCACCTCTTCCACAGGGCTCATCTTCTCTTCAGGCACTATGGCACAGAAGTTTGGATCGGCTATCTCCGGCTTCCTGGTGACACTGCTGCTGGGCCTCTCCGGCTTCATTTCAGATACTAATCCGGTTACCGGTGACTCCGTTGTCTCCATCACCAGCGTTACTTCCGTACAAACCATGGTCTGGAGTCTGTTCTCCCTGTTCCCCGCCGCCGTAGCCCTCCTCATCCTCCTGCTCCTCCGCTTCTATCCCATCCGGAAGTAATCCGCCCCGTTTTTCTCTCCTTTGCCCCTATTATTTCTCCCCTTGTGGTGGAGCTTAATGTGTTGGTTATCAGCGACTTACAGAATCTTCTGGTAGAAAAAGTTCTACCAGAAACTCCCATAATGGCTTGATTATCAACAACATAGCCTCCACCACTATCCGCCCAAAATATGGAGGTACTTATTCAGTTGTGACGGTTTTGCGGTTGTTCTGGCCGACAGCACCTTATAGAGATCCATTTTCCTTGGAAAGGACAGTCCTGGAATTTCCCTGACGCTGGATATATACCCTTGGCTCATGAGGATACGGGTACAATCGGCATAAACGGAATCTGAATAAGTGTCTTTATCCTCGCGGATGTCATACTCACTGCCGGTGTTGTCGTGGAAACTCCTGATCATCGCGTCAAAGTCTCCGTAGTAGCTTATTGCTCCCATGTAATCTATTACATTCCAGGTGGTTATGATGTAATCTGCCAACTGCTGCACCTCATCTGAGGTGAGTCCCTTCATCCACAGGTCCAGCTGGGCGTAGTGCACCCACTCTCCCTTTTTGTAGATGGCTCTCACGTCCTGGAGGGCGCGCCTGAGTTTGTGGGAAGCGTTATTCTCATCCAAAGGCTGTGAATAAGGATTACGGTTCCGGTAGTATTTGAGGAAATTCCAGCGGTAATCCTCCGCCTTAGGGCAAATCTTTCGCTCTACGGGATTATTGTAATTATAATTAATGGTTGTGCGCACTGCTTTGTTGCCCAGTTTCACTGCGCTGCCAAACCGCTTTTGAAACAGAGAGTCCTTTCTTCCTCTGGACTTGTTCCACTCACGGGCGAAGCAATGAGTGTACTCCTGCACAAACTTCACCATCTGCTCCAAGCTCATGAACCGGCAGGCACTGTGCAGATGGTCCAGCATAGGGCAGAGGGCCAGAACCGCCACGTCCATTATTTCCGCCAGTGTGCAAAAAATTGTAAAGAACACAAGATAATCCCTGAGGGAGTAAAAAATTACCACCCCGCCCTTTGTTTTCTGGTAAATGTGGTGAACTTCACCTTCAGCTACTTTTCTTTTCATAAGCATTTTTTTTGAGGGCCAAAATATGCATTTCAGGGGCTTTAAACAAGGATCCGTTGAAAGAAAGTGTTGTTTCACGTGAAAGTTTTTACGTTTCACGGAAAGTGGGACGAATTGCTACTCCCAAATCACAATTGTTTTAAAGAATTTAAAACTTTTTGGCTCTCCTGCACGGCCGGAAATTTGATATGTTCCCTCCTTTTCCAGGGCCGAAAGTGCCGCTCTCACTCTTGAAAGGTTAACGTTGAGCTCATTGGAAAAAATGTCCACGACCCGCGCAACGCTACGTGCTATCTTCTCTGGGTTATCACTCCGCGACGCCATGGAGTAAAGGCGCGTCAGTTCCTCACGGAAATCCCCGATATCCTTTAGCGCAATGCCCTCCGGGTGCCTGAGGAAAAGGAGAAGGACGGCTTTGGACATGGGCCGAAGCTGGAGTTCCCTCTGGCCGAAGAAGATTCTGAGCCCACGCGTTATACGGATAATCTCCCTTGGCGGCGGCGGGGTAACCTCAAGTGCCGATGCGCACTGAACAAACTGCGCAACCTCCACGGCCTCTGCCTCCTCTGCCACGCCGGAGTATGGAGACGGTGTGCTCTCCAGGCATTTCCCCGCAATGTGAAGGAAGTAAAAAAGGACCAGCTGGCTGTTGTATGTCATAGTGCGCAAAGATAATAAATGAAGCGGTATCTGGTGGCAGCTAAAGTGCTGATACTCAGAATGTTACACGGGTTTCTGGTAGAACTTTTTCTACCAGAGAACTCTGTAAGTGGTTGAATGCCAGCATGTTAAGCTCCACCACAAGGGGAGAACTATTAGGGTGGGGGGACAAAAAACGCAGGCCGTGCGGGCGGTCTGCGTTAAGTGATTACTGTAAGAAGTGGTAATACTACCAGCGGTCTTCGTCTGATACGGAGAGCTTCTTACGGGCGTGGCGGCGACGGGCGCTCAGTACGCGGCGGCCGTTGGCGGAGGCCATGCGTGCGCGGAAGCCGTGCTTGTTAACACGCTTACGACGGGAAGGCTGAAATGTTCTCTTCATAATATCTTATTTTTTATATTTTCGCGTAATGGACTGCAAAGGTAGTAATTCCAAACGAAACCGCCAAATTTTTTTTGAGTAGCAGGGTATAGGTCTCCAAATCGTCGCTTCGCGACCCCTCCCACATAGTGGGGCCCCTCGAAGGGTGAGGTTCCGGGGCCCCCGAAAATCTGTTGATTTTGGGGGTGGTTGGGCCGAGGGTGGCCATGGATTTGGAGACCTATACCCTACTACCTTACAATATGAATTACCAATTTCCCGTCAAAGTAGGGATCCTGGAGCCAGGAGGAGACGGGCCAGGTGCGGACGGAGCCGCGGGGGAGGTGGTAGCGGCCCATGACGGCGGCAATTTCTTCAGAGACGTCTCCGCCCTTGAGGTACAGGATGCCTTTGTCAAAGGATCCCTTTACCCATGGATAAAAGTCTGGTAATGAGGCAACTGCGCGTGATACAACAAAGTCAAAGCGGCGGCCCAGGGACTCTGCGCGCGCATTTACAACGGCAACGTTCGGAAGCTCCAGTGCGGAAGAAACCGCAGAAGCCACAATTGTCTTTTTCCCAACGGAATCACACAGGACAAATTGCGCCTGAGGGAAAAGAATGGCCAGCGGAATACCCGGAAAGCCGCCGCCGGTTCCAAGGTCCAGAACAGATGCCAGGGAAAACTCCTCCCACAAACCGTCAACCGTCATAAGGTACCGTGCAATGGCCAGTGAATGCAGAACGTGATGGTCATAAACGGAGTCAATGTCCTTGCGGGAGATGACATTGATCCTGGCATTCCACTCCCGGTACAGGCCGTCCAGGGCGGCAAAACGTTCACGCTGAAGGTCATCCAGCGGAAAGTCCCGCCCGGCAAAAGATATGAATTCACTGAACGTCATTCCACTTCCCCCCTCAGCATCATCTGGGCCAGGTGCTGTTTGCCCCGGCGGATACGTGTACGTACCGTATTGAGCTCTAGCCCCAGCTCCTGCGCAATCTCCTCATACTCAAGCTCTTCAATCATGTATTTGATCATCACGTCCTTGTATAGGGACGGGAGCTCATCAATGTACTGCATGAGCCTCTGATGGACTTCGTCGTTGATAATCTCCTCCTCCGGCGTGGTGTCTGTAAGCTCTGCGCTCTCAGGGTCTCCGGAGGCTTTGTGCAGGATGCCCTCCTTCTTGTGGTCTTCCCGCTGGATGCTGGAAAGATGGTCCAGCGCCGTACGGGTGGCAATGGTAAGGAGCCACGGCCGGAATTCCCTCTCCAGATCAAAGGCCGATAATGCCGCAAACGCCTTCTGGAAGCTCTCCGACACAACGTCGTCAATATCGGCCTTCCATTTGAAATAGCCGCTCACACGCCCGCGGACGGATCGCTCGTGGATTTGGTAGAGCATGCGGTAGGCCATCTGGTCTCCGGCTATTGCCCTCTGTATTAGGTCTTTCTCGTTTTCCATCAGTGTGCCTCTAACCAGTTACTTCCTGCGCTGCATTCTACGGTGAGCGGAACAGACAGCTTAATTACATTTTCCATGACCTCCGTGACCATGGCCTTGAGGGCGGGAACCTCAGAGGGAATGGCGTCAAACAGGAGTTCGTCGTGGATCTGGAGCACCATCCTGGAGCGGAATCCGCCTTCCCGGAGGCGCTGCGCCACGCCAATCATGGCAAGCTTTATTATATCGGCCGATGTCCCCTGAATGGGCGCATTCACGGCATTTCGCTCTGCCAGGGAGCGGACGGTGGCATTGCGGGCGTGGATGTCCGGGAGATACCTGCGCCTGCCGAAAAGAGTCTCCACATACCCATGCTCCCGGGCAAAGGCGATAGACGAATCAATGAAACCGCGAACGGCCGGGAAGGAACGGAAATAGTCCTCTATGAGGCTTTTTGCAGCGCCGCGTGATAGCCCCAGCCGCTGAGCCAGGCCGAAGGAAGATATCCCGTACATTATGCCGAAATTGGCGGTTTTTGCCTGACCTCTCTGTTCACGGGTTACATCGGCCACAGGTATGCCGAAAATCTTTGCGGCGGTTGCGGCGTGAACGTCCTGGCCCTCACGGAAGGCGGTGCAAAGGTGTTCGTCCCCGCTGAGGTGGGCCATGATGCGAAGTTCTATCTGGGAATAGTCGGCCGAAACTATAACCCCGTCCGGAGTTCCCGGCACAAAGGCTTTGCGGATTTCCTTGCCGCGCTCAGTGCGCACCGGGATGTTCTGGAGGTTGGGGTTGGAACTGGAAAGGCGTCCTGTTGCCGTAAGCGCCTGATTGAACGTTGTGTGCACCCTGCCATCGGCCTCTGAAACGTATGAAGGGAAGGGCTCTATATACGTGGAGAGCAGCTTTTTGACAGCCCTGAATTCCAGTATTTCGTTAACTATAGGATGGCGGTCTGCTATCTCCGACAATGTGGCTTCATCCGTGCTGTACTGGCCCTTGGCGCTCTTTTTGGCCTTGGGATCCAGGCGGAGCTTTTCAAAGAGGACATCACCCACCTGCTTTGGGGAGGAAATATTCAGGCCAGGCTCTCCGGCCATTTCCCTGATGCGGGCTTCCCTTTCCACAAGTTCCACCTTCAGTTTATCGGCAAAATGGGAAAGCTGCCTCATATCCACCTTCACGCCGTCCCGCTCCATCCCTGCAAGTACCTTGGAAAGAGGCTCTTCCATATTGTCATAGAAGTCCGGGAGGTCCTTGCGGAGGGCGTCTCCAAGCGGAATCATAATAGCGGCCTCCTTGAGGGACGGGGTGTCATCCTCTACCGGAGCGTCATCAAACAGAGACCCGGTTGATACCGGTGCCGATTCTTCCATCTTCACCCCAAGAATGCTCTGTGCCAGGGCATGGACGTCGTGGCTGCGTTCCGGGTCAATCACATAATGCATGAGGCGGACATCGTTCCACCGTCCTTCAAGACTTATTCCCTCCTTTGAAAGGAGATTGGCAATCCGTTTAAGGTCTGCGCCGTATTTTGTGACGGTATTGTTTTCGAGTGCTTCGCGGGCAGAAACCCACGCGATTTCGGGTATGGCGCACACCATCTGAGAGCCGGATTTGTCCGGGGTAGATATAATCAGCCTTGAGCCGCTTATGTTCAGGCCCATCTTTCCTGCTGCGATTGCCGCTTTAACAACCTCTTTGGCCGGTTTGGACACCATAGTGAGGGCTTTGGTGTCCGCGGGGCCGATTTTGGTGACTTCGGACACCGAAAGTGGTGTTTCCGTGCCCACGGCAGCATTTTGGGAGGCTTCGGACACCGAAAGTGGTGTTTCCGTGCCCGTCACTGTCATTTCCGGCGAAGCAGATGTGGATAAATCTTCTACATGCCCTTGCAGGAAGCGCTTCAGGGAGCTGAACTCATAGAACTCAAAGAGCTCTGCCAACTTGGCCTGGAAGTTACCAGAATATGCCATGTCTTCCAGGGTTACGGGAAGCTGCATATCTGTTTTTATGGTCACGAGGGCCTTGGAGAGGGCCATGTGGGGGCGCGCCTCCTCAAACTGGGCCTGCTGCCTGGGGGTGAGTTCACTCAGGTGTTCATAGATATTCTCCAGGGTGCCGTACTTTGCAATGAGCTTTGCCGCGCCAACTTCTCCAACGCCGTTTACGCCGGGGACATTATCGGCGGTATCTCCGCAAATGGCAAGCATGTCAATTACCTGAGACGGCTCACTGATTCCCCATTTCTCACAAAGCTGCTGCACGCCCAGAAGCTCGCTTTCAGACCCGGCTTTTCCGGGCTTTAGCTGGAAGCAGTGGGGGCCAATAAGCTGGCCGTAATCCTTGTCCGGGGTAACCATGAAAACATCCAGGGACGGCCCCGCGTTCTGGGTGGCAATTGAGCCAAGGACGTCATCGGCCTCAAAGCCGGGAATCATCACAACGGGGATATTCATTGCCTGCACAAGCTCCGTGAGTGGCTCCAGGGCATCTATGATAAGCTGCGGGGTGGGGGGACGGGTGCCTTTGTACTCCGGGAACATCTCATTGCGGAAAGTGCCGCCCGGAGGGTCAAAGGCCACGGCAACGTGAGTGGGATTCTCACGGCCGAACATCTCCAGAAGGTACTTTGTGAACCCGTAAAGGATGGACATGTCCTGCCCCTTTGAGTTGATCATGGGCCTGCGGAGGAACGCATAGTACATCTTGAATACCAGCGCGTGGCCGTCTATGAGGAGTAGTTTGTTCATAGACTTCAAAGATACTAAAATAATTGTTAACTTTACATCATGAGAAGATTTGTTTTGCCACTGCTCCTGCTTGCCCTTTCGGCAATGCCCCTAAGCGCCCAGAAAGTATGTGCCCATCGCGGTTACTGGCAGTGCCCTGAGGCCGGTTACGCCCAAAATTCCATAGCGTCTCTCCGCCTTGCCCAGGAAGGCAGCTTCTGGGGCAGTGAGTTTGACGTGCATCTAACGGCGGATAGCGTTGTGGTTGTGAACCATGACCCTTCCATTAACGGAATTCCAATCCACACAAGCACTTACAGGGAACTACTCAGGACTCACCTTCCAAACGGAGAGTTCATCCCAACGCTCAACGAGTACCTCCATCAGGGCGCAAAGTCATCCTGTATGCTGGTCCTGGAAATAAAGCCACAGGACAGCGTGGAAGCCACAATTGCCCTTGCCAGGCAATGCGTTAGGCAGCTCCGCGCCCACGGCCTTCTGGACCCTTCCCGCGTGATGTTCATATCATTCAGCTATGACGCCTGCAAATGGATAGGCGCCAATCTCCCAGGTTTCGGCAACCAGTATCTGGAAGGGAAGGTAGAGCCGGAAAAGGTTTTTGAGGATGGCATCAACGGCATTGATTACAACTGGGTAGCCTTCCATAAGCACCCAGACTGGGTTTCCCGTGCCCACGCCCTTGGCATGACCGTAAACGTCTGGACCGTGGATGACCCTGAGGAGATGCGTCACCTCCGGGACCTTGGCGTAGACGTCATCACCACCAACCGCCCGGATTTGGCCGTGGAGCTAAGTGATTGACATTCTGTGGATTAGCAAAAAGAGGGTGCTAAATATTTGGCACCCTCTTTTGCGTAACATGCTAATAATGAGCGTATTAGCTCCACGCGAGTTTAGTACTCCACAGTCACGGAAACGGGGAAATGGTCTGAAAGCCGGCCTGCATCAGTGACAACGGCGCTTGAAATGACTCTCACCGGGGCGCCGCCGTGCCATGAGAACACGTAATCTATGCAGCCGTGAGGGTTATCCGTGGAATAAGTGAACTCAGTTCCGGAAAGCTGATCCCAATTCTCTTTCATAAGGCCGATAACCTCAGACTCCGGCCTTGAATTGAAGTCTCCGCATAGGAAAACGGGCTTAGGGGTGCCGGAATAGTGCTCGGAGAACCAATCGGAGATGAACCGTACCTGCTCCAGGCGGGCATTCTTGCCCACATGGTCTAGATGCACTGAAGAAAACACGCAGGAGGCCGTTTCTACAACCGCCATGCTCCGGGGCTCTGCGCCATCTGCCATGGGCAAGGCCACAGTGTAGGATGCCAGAATATCTGAAGATGACAGCACTCCGTTTCCGTATGCCCCACCGGCAAAAGGGAACGCGCGTGCAAAGTGGAACGGCCGCCCGTCAAGGGCCTTTGAAAGCTTTTCCAGCTGGAAAACCGGAGAACGCCTGTTGCAGCTGTCCAGTTCCTGCAGCGCTGCCATGTTTGTATTGGCAAGTACTGAGGCTATTTGAGATACGCTCGACTCGCTTCGCTCGCTCGGTATGACAGGATTCTTGGAAAATGCTCCAATATTGTATGTCATCAGTTCCAATCGTTTAAGCTCCGGGGCATGGCGGAAGAGCCGGAGCTCCAGCTCACGGCAATCACGGTCAAACGCTGCGGGGTCAAACGTTTTCCCGGAGCGGAGGCAATCAAGATGAGTGTCTATGAAAAGTTCCCAGCGGGGAAGGTAATATGCCCGCGAAAGGCCGCTCCAGGCGCGGGAAGCGTAGTCTCCAAGGTTCTCAGTATTGCCCCAGCGGGTGATGATGTGCCAGGCATTGTCCCGGAATCCGCCCCAGGAATCTGCCTCCTGAAGCCATTTTTCCGTCCGGAACTGCGGGAGGGTATAAGCCAGGGAGTCAATTTCCAGAATCAGGGCTTTCATGGATGCCCCAATGGAAGAGGCCGAAGAAAGGTCCCCGCCCCGGCACGCCGCCACAAACTCATCCCGCAAAGCCGCAAAGCGGTTCCCACGTACCTGGATGCCAAGGGTGACGGCATCGGCCTTCCAGGCAGAAAGGGAAGACGGATTGGAAAGAAGCCTGTCGTATAGCCTTTCCAGAACCAAGGGGTCATAGGCCGTTGTATGGTTAACCCTCCAGCTGGCGTGACCTTCGTCCGACGGCCTGCCGCAAAAGAGCATGCCCTCGGAGAAGGAGCCGCGAAGATAAATGCTATCGGCCATATCCCTCCAGAAACCCGCAGGGCTGCCGCGGCGCTCATCCAGCCCGGAAAGCCACTCCTCATCTGAAACTGAAGGCCCCCAGGCACGGTCCATCACGTATTCATACAGCCATTTGTTTATGCCGAAAGCCTCCAGCGTGCACCCTATTCCCGATGTCCCGCCGGCAGAAAGAGCCTCCGTAATCCGGGCGCTCTCCTTCCTGAAAGGCCCCGCCAGACGCGTGTTCCCGCCAAAGTTTCCAAGGTAGCAGAATATGTACGGCTGTCCATAAAAACCGTCCGTAAACGTCCAGACAGGCGTATGCTCCGTATAATAGTCCAGCAGAATCACCTTTCCCTGCGGCACCGCCTCCAGATACGCCTTCACGTTTTCCGGCGTCCAGTGCTTACGGTCATGATGGAACAGCCAGCCCATCTGGAGCCATAGAGCCTGAGGGTCTGCCGCCTCAAGGGACTCATAGGCCGATTTCCCGATGGAAGCCAGAGTCTCCGGGTCCCAGGACGGGGCTTCAACCTCATTGAATAAGTCCATTCCGTAGATATGGTCTGTGCCGAAAATCCTATCCTGCGCCTCCAGGAACTCTTTCTGCATCACGCCAAAGAGGGAATCCGTAGGGGAGAGGAAGTGGCAGAGGTTCTCTTTTGGGAAACCTCCCCAGCGGGAAACGTCTGTGATGGTGGCCTGCGGATATATCTCCTTCAGGGCCTCCGGAACATGCCCGTTGAAGGCGGGAAGAACGGGCTTCATCCCAAGTTCCCTTTCCCGCCGGAGTATCTGTTTCTGAAGCTTTACCTGAGAGTCTATCCAGCCCTGGGGCAGGGGACCGTCCTCTCCGTCTATGTTGCACATACGGTTCCAGGGAAGGTGGGCAGGGCCCGTGAACCATGCGCGAATTTGATCGTCAGAAAGCCCGTGAAGGCGGAGAACTTCTTGCCACACGGCTTCTTCTCCGGTTATAGCAAGCGGCAGATTAATGCCGCTCAGGGCCATCCAGTCTATGAGCCTCTCCCACTGCGCCCAGTCCCACCAGGGGAATTCATAGCCGAAGGTACAGTAGTTGAGGAAGAAGCGGTAAGGCACCAGTGCCCGGCCGGTGACGGGCTGCGCAACCACAGGCATTTCCCCCGGCACTTCCACGGGGTCTGAGAGGTACCAGGAAATATCGGCCTTGCAATAATCCCTGAGGTATCTTCCAAGGCCCACCGCCATTGCATTTGCCGATGACCCTTCTATCACCAGCTTTCCACCCTGGCTGTAAAAGCGATAGCTTTCTGCGGTATCGGCCTTTTCCTTAAACTTAATGCCATACTCTGGCACTATGCGCCCCGCCAGGGCCTTTGCCGCCCTTTCCGATGGCGTGCCGCAGCTAAGCAGAACCGCCGCCGCGGCTATTA
>JAFZML010000061.1 GCA_017553255.1 Bacteroidales bacterium
GCAAGGACATCGCAAAACGCCTTTTCGTCACGGAACAGACCATCAAATGGCGCCGCCAGCGTCTTCTCGCAAAGTTCGACGCCAGGAACACGGCAGAAATGCTTTCAAAAGCACGCGAGATAGGATTGCTATAACCTTTTTAGTTGTCCGTTTTCATCGGACAACTGTTGAATCAAAAGGAATAGCGGACCGTATGCCTGCTAGATGACGTATCTGGGTGGAATGATTAAAACTTAGCCGCGGCTGTCTGTATTAAGCGGGAAAGACTATAGCTGTATCAAAAGGTGATTATGGTCTTTGAATTCTGCCATTTGGGTATATTTATTTTGACTTTATTTGCATTTGGCGGCGCTTTAAGGCCGATAAGATACTCCGCTCCGTCATGGGAGTAAGGCCTTTGAAAGTGGTTTTTGCTTTCAAGTCGGCCAAGGGCATCTCCAGCAGGAGTTTGGCTATGCACTCGTCGGCAAAGGAGTTTGTGACGGTGTCTATTCCGGAGAAATCTAGCACAACCTTCTCATCTCCATCCAGAAGCGGACGGAGATCGGCCCTGATTTTGGCTCCAAGGAGACGCGTTCCCATACTGTCTCCGTATTTGCTGAATTTGAATTCTACCATAGCTTATTCAATTCCGGATCATTGTCCAAGAACAAATCCTCAAACTCATCGGCCGGGTCTGTCCTGTGATCCACCACCGATGCCGGATCTATTTCCATATTGGAACGTAGTTCAAAGTACACGATTGTTCCTTCCCATGGCTCAGACTCCGTTATTGTTACATCTCCGTTGGCGGAGAGCGTATGATTACCCGATCGGATAACCAACTTGTGGCCGGCTGTATTTATCAGGCGAGATGTGGAATATAGGCCGAAGCCCATTCCTTTGCCATCGGACACTTTATCTTTGATGCAATACTCAAGAGCTTGTTGTTCTGATATATCGGCGTACTCGCTGTTCTGAGCCAGAGATTTCCTGATACCCATTCCGTCATCGGCCACCAGGATTTGAATCAGATGATTTGGCTCGGAGTAATTGGTTATTACAATTCCCACCGTTTTGCCAGAGTGAATCATCACGTTGTCCATCACCTCGTAGAAACAATAACTCATCCCCTGAAGAAGAGAAGTCTCAACTTCAGGTTGATGAATCAATACTTCTACCAATCTGCGATAAACCTGCTGGATATTCTTTTCATCGAACATCTCAATGCAGACGTTATCGGCATTGGAAAAGTACTGATGAAGTAATGTATCTACGTTCATAATCCTTCGTCACAATAGTCATTCACAAAGATACGAACACCCGCCGAAAAAACAAAACCGTGAGGGGGTCAAATTGTCCCACCCACGGTTTTTAAAAGGTTTTATAGTTTTTTCGGAGAGATTTACGATATTTGTGGGGTAAACACTCTGCGTTATGGCAATAAAAATCAATCTTCAGGAAACGGAGCAGGAACTGTTCTGCTGCTCAAAGTGGTGGGGAGACCCGGATCTTCCCGCAGATATGGAATACCCCCTGGCTAAGGCCACGGAAGACGGGGAGGAGTTTGATTACCCTCTCACTTTCATCTGCCAGATAGACTGTGCCGATATTGCACCCTTTGACCCTGAAGGAAAACTGCCTCACGAGGGCATGTTCTACATCTTTGCGGGCATAGACGAATACCTGGACCTTGACAGCCCCTGGCACAACGGCATAGGGGAGTGGGAGCGGAAGCAGGTGGTTGTGAAATACACCAAGGCCGTGAATATGGAGACTTTCCGCAGCGCCATCCTGGTGGATGACGATGACCAGCCCCTTACCCAGCCCGCCCTCAAGATTACATTTGAGTCCTGCCCTGACAATGATGACTGCACAAAGCTCCTTGGCTTCCCCTTCTTTGAGGAAGTGCGGCAGGAGATGGAAGGTTACGTGAATTTCCTCCAGATAGATTCAGATACAGCCGGCCTGCGTTTCTATGACGAAGGCCAGCTGAACCTGATGTATAAAGAGTCTGATTTTGATGCCGGCAAGTGGAAACTTGTCCGGGCTTATATGACTTCCTGCTAGATTATTTCAACAGCTCATGCGGGGCTGTCATGGCCTTGGGATCAAGGGCTTCATCAAGCTTTTCCTTAGTCATGAGGCCGTGCTCAAGGACAAGGTCATAGACGCTGCCTCCTGTCTCCAGGGCCTCCTTGGCAACCTTTGTGGATGCCTTGTAGCCAATGTAGGGGTTCAGGGCGGTGACAATGCCGATAGAATTCTTCACCATATTGTAGCAGTGATCTGCGTTGACGGTGATGCCCACGATGCACTTCTCCCTGAGGGTGTTCATTGCGTTGGTGAGCCAGGTCTGGCTTTCCAGGATGGATTCCGCAATGACGGGCTCCATAACGTTGAGCTGGAGCTGGCCTGCCTCCGCGGCAAAAGCTACGGTGGTGTCGTTGCCGATAACCTTGAAGCATACCTGGTTGGTGACCTCCGGGATAACGGGGTTCACCTTGCCGGGCATAATGGATGAGCCGGGAGCCATTGCGGGGAGATTGATCTCATGAAGGCCGCAGCGGGGGCCTGAAGCCATGAGCCTGAGGTCATTGCATATCTTTGAAAGCTTAACGGCAAGGCGCTTGAGGGCGGCCGAATAGCTAACGTATGCGCCTGTATCGGGGGTTGCCTCCACAAGGTCTTCGGCCACTTCAAAGTGGTCTCCGGAGAACTCTCCCATGAGCTTTGTGCATAGCTCTGCAAAGCCCGGAACGGCGTTGAGGCCGGTGCCGATTGCGGTGCCGCCCATGTTGATTTCTTTCAAAAGTACCACGTTGCGCTCAAGGTTTGCGAGCTCTTCCTTGAGGTTGGTTGCAAAGGCGTGGAATTCCTGGCCGGAAGTCATGGGAACGGCATCCTGAAGCTGTGTGCGGCCCATTTTTAGGACATCGGCAAACTCATCTCCCTTGGCGCGGAAAGCGGCAATCAGATCTTCCAGGGCCTTCACCAGATTGCGGTTCATGCGCACAAAAGTATAGCGGAAGGCGGTGGGATAGGCGTCGTTGGTGCTCTGGGCGCAGTTAACGTGGTCATTGGGGGAGCAGAACTGGTATTCTCCCTTCTTGTGACCCATGAGCTCAAGGGCGCGGTTGGCAATAACCTCGTTGGCGTTCATGTTCACGGATGTGCCTGCGCCGCCCTGCATCATGTCCACGGGGAACTGGTCATGGAGCTTACCGGCCACAATTTCCTTGCAGGCCGCAACAATTGCATCGGCAATCTTGCGGTCAAGGACGCCCAGACGGGCATTGGCCTCGGCGGCTGCCATCTTAACGTATGCTATTGCAATGATGTACTCCGGGTAGTCGCACATGTGAGTGTTGGAAATCCGGTAGTTATTGATGGCGCGCTGGGTTTGGACGCCGTAATAAGCGTTGGTGGGAACCTGAAGTTCTCCAATAAGGTCACTCTCGACCCTGAAAAGTTTTTCTGACATATCAGTTTATGGATTTTGATAATTTCAATTCAAGTATGCGGCGGACGCTCTCATCAATCCTCTCTTCCGTGAGAGTGCCGCTTTCAAGGGCCGCCATCACGGCCTTGTGGGCGGTAAGGAAGTCTCCGGGAAGAAGCAGGATGTCTACTCCGGCCTGAAGGGCCAGCACGGCAGCTTCCCCGGCGGGATATTCGCGTGCAATGGCGCCCATCCTCAGGGCGTCTGTGATGATAACTCCCTCATAACCAAGTTCTCCGCGAAGCTTTTCCGTAAGCATGAGGGGAGAGAGGGTGGAAGGGACTCCGGAGCCCGTAACCGCCGGGGCCGATATATGCGCCGTCATCACCAGAGGCACCCCTGCGTCAATTGCAGCCTTGAAGGGAACCATGTCCCTCTGGAGGAGTTCATCCCAGGTGCGGGGGTTCTGGGCATAGCCGTAATGGGTATCGGCCGATGTGTCACCGTGGCCGGGGAAGTGCTTGACGCAGGCGTAGATGCCCTCCTGGGCAAGGCCATTTGCAAACTGCACCACCCTTTCTGCCACAACGGCGGGGTCTGACGAAAAGGCCCTGTCCCCGATGGCGCTTGCAAGGGGGTTGTCGGAAACATCGGCCACAGGGGCAAAATCTATGTCAAGCCCGTAAAGGGACAGGTAACTGCCTATGGTGCGCCCGCTTTCATAAGCCTCCTTTGCGCTTGTGAGTTCCAGCATGGCGGGGATCCTGGGCACGTTAAAAGCCTTGTTTCGGCCTATGCGCGCTACCCTGCCGCCTTCCTCGTCAATGGAGAGGAGGGGCCTTCCGGGGAGGGCATGGAGGCTGTCCGTAAGATGACGGAGCTGGGCCGAATCCCTCACGTCATA
>JAFZML010000062.1 GCA_017553255.1 Bacteroidales bacterium
ACAAGGACGTCCCCAATCTCTATTATTGTGCCGAAATCCCGCTTGCTCATTCCACAACGTATTCCTTAGGGGGTACCGAAGCAAGTGTTGAGATGAACCCGCGAACCTTTTCAGGCGTAATGGCCTGGATGCTTTCCGAATATCGGGAGTTAAGGTCCTTGTTAAGGGCATAGCGTGCCTTCTGGGCCTCCGTAAAGCCCTGGGGGGATGCAAGCGTGGCCCTGGCCCTCTCCAGAACCATGGCCTTCCAAGCCTCTACATCGGCCTGTGAAGGGAGGCGCCTTGTGGCCTTGTCTATGGCAACGCGCACCGCGGGAAGAGCCCTCAGGACATCAGGCTCTCCAATTTCCGGAGACAGCCCGCTGGCACATGCCGGGCGGCACACTATATCCATGTGGAACTTCTCCTGCGGACGGGGCTTGGGGCCTATTGTTACATCGGCCGTAAAGCCGTATGGCCCAAGTTCCCAGATGAGCGACTGCCGCATTGCCATCACGGCAACGTAGGACAGGTAGAAATTGTCTGACGTAACGGCCATGGGCGCTTCCAGGGCTACGCGAATGCCCCTTGAGGTCATTTCCTGAGCACTCTGGGCAGGATCTACGCTGCGCCTTGCGGTGGCCACCTTCTGCACCAGGAAACCGCCCAGGTAGCGGGAAAGCATGCGTTTTACAACACCGGTATCAAGGTCTCCGGAGACAATGAGGGTGCCATCGGAGAGATTGAAACCCTGGTTCTGGGATATGGACAGGAGAGCTTTCAGAAGAAGGACAAACTTCTCTGAGGGAGCGTCACCGTCAAGTATCATGCTGCCGGGCCAGGTTTCGGCCTTAAGGGAAATGCCGTTCACCGCCAGAAGGTCACGGAAATCCGGGCCGATTTCCAGCTTTTCCGGCTGCGCCCCGTTAAGCACAAGGGCGTAACTGAACATCCTGGAGCCCTTTATCTCCTTGAAAACCACGCGAATGCCGTTGGAGAACGTCCAGATGGTGCCGCCGGAAGAAGGCTCCGGTTTTTCCTTCTTTATCTTCACCCTTGGAGGGGTATAGGAGAGGGCCGATGTATCTGCCCCATGCCATGCATAATCCGCCTCTGACGGCACTGCAAGGCCGTTTTTGTAATTGGCGTTATACACCATGAATGCATGGGCCACATCAAGGGTATCCTTGCCGCTGAGGGCCAGCGAGAGGTTGTCCTCCCCTGCAAGAAGGGCTTGTGCAAACTTGTTGAAAAGCCTTGTCTCTGTTTCCTCCGGGACGTTTTTGCGGGCAAATAGACGTGCGCGCTCGCTTGCCGGAGCAAGGTTTGCACCAAAGAGGAAATTTGCCACACAGCGGTCTATGTTGTCATTTACGGCTCCCACCTGGCTCAGAAGACCGGGCCGTAGCACCTCCTTGGCATCTATGAATTCCTCTACACCAACTCCTGTAGCGTCAATGGATGCAATGCTCCAGGCCATAACCCTCAGGGCGCTGTCAAGATGCTCCGGATCCACCGTTACCTTAACGGTATAGCGCTCATCTCCCCAATAGTCACAGCTTCTCAGGGATGTGAATTCAATGTTCCGGCAACTCACTCCCGCCGCGGCAAAATCCTTTTCCAGCCTGTGTCTCAAAAGGACCACAAACTCAAGGCCGAATATATCCGTCACAAGTGCCTGGGCCGTATTCATAAACACATTTGGAATACGGTTTCCGGCGTAGGTGACAGATATTGTGGAGTTGTTGTCTACGGTATAATCAAGGTAAACCGGCTGAGAGGGATTCCACTCATAGGGAGGGGCGGGAACAGGAGCGTCCAGCCTATGTACAAGGAGGGAGAAAATCTCCATCTTCTTGAGAAGCTCCACCGTGGGCTCTACGTCTCCGGACACAATGACGGCCTGGGGTGCACGGCTCCGGGACATTGCAGAGAAGGTGTATAGAAGCATTGAATCCAGAACGTCCTTCTTGTACACTGGGATATCCCGGAAAGTATATACGGCCGATCCTTCTCTTTCCGTAAGAAAACCCTCTTCAGACGGCCCTACGCCCATCCTTGCAAGGAAGGAAGTGGACAGCTGACGGCGCTTTACCTCCGTAACGGGGTCCCCCTGCTGGACCAGCGCAATGGAGGCGTAACCCTTCTTGAGGGGGGCCTTTACTATATAATATGTAGCGTCACACCCAAGCGTTCCCTTCTCTATGGACGGGTCCACGGAAAGAGGAGGGAGATGCTGGGCTGGCACAGTTATTGCGAAAAACAGCCCGGCAAGTACTGGGAATATGCCTTTTAGAATATTCACGGTGCAAAGTTAAGATTAAAATTGCTATATTTGCAACTTACACGCCAAGAACGATAATTATTTAAACCTTAGTGATATGAAAAAAATCTTAGTAGTGTTTGCAGCTCTGGGCCTTGCAGTCAGCGCCCTCGCCCAGGACTTCAATGAGGCGGTAGAAACCTTCAACAAAGCCGCCCAGGCAGAAACCAAGGCAGAAGCCCTTAGCCTTTTCAAGCAGGCTTTCACCCAGTTTGTAGCTTGCGGTGAAGAGGCAGAAGCCCAGGAAAAAGTAGAAGAACTCAAAGGCATCATCCCCGCATATTCAGTGGCAGTTGCAAAGGAAAGCATCGCTGCCAAGGATTATGACGCCGCCATCGTCGCCCTTGAGGCCGCAGCCGCAGACTGCGCTGAGTTTGGCGCGGAGGATAAGGCCGCAGAGGTAAATGACCTCTTTGGCTTCACCTATAAGGCATCGGCCAAGAAAGCCCTTGCCGCAAAGGATGCAGGGGCCGCATTCGCAAACCTCAAAAAGGCCGTTGAATATCTCCCCGAAGATGGTGAGGCCCAGTTCCTCCTTGGCCGCCTTCTCCTCAGCTCCGGCAAAATTGATGAAGCAAAGGCCGCATTCGAGGTAGCTTCCGCCAACGGCAAAGATGCCGATGTAAAGAAGCAGCTCTTCAACTACTATTACAACAACGGCCAGAAGAAGCAGCAGGCCAAGCAGTTTGCCGCCGCTGTTGAAGACTACGCCGCCGCTCTGGAAGTGAACCCGGAGCCTGAAAAGGCCGCCATCTTCTTCAAGATGGGTATCAGCTACGGTGCCCTCGGCAAGAAGGCAGAACAGAACGAGGCTCTCAAGAAGTACTGCGCCCTTGACGAGGCAGCCGCCGCCAACGACGACATCCTCCTCACCATTGCCCAGAACGCAGTTGCCCTTAAGGACGCTGAAACCGCCAAGGAATTCTACGGCAAGCTTGCCACCAGCAAGAACGAGGCCTACGCCAAGGAAGCCAAGAACTACCTCAAGTAGCCTCTTCGGCTAGTCAATCTCATAGAGGGTGACCACTTCGGCCACTCTCTTTTTTGTTCTCTACTGTGATGTTGCCGTGTTTGCACGTAAAACGCATATAAGGCCGATTTCACTGCCAACACGGCAAGGAAATCGGCCATTTTCGTGAAAATCGTTGCCGTGTTGGCACCAAAAACCCCATTACAGGCAATCTGAGTGCAAACACGGCTTTTGGTTTGCCATGGGGAGAGGGATGCACCGGAAGGAATTGTCAAAAAAGGCCGGGTCCGAGGGCTTGTCCTGAGGACTTATAGGCCGGGAGCCGCAGGGGGATAATAGGGGGGCGGAGCCACCCTCAAACTTAGGGGCGCCCTCTCCCCATGGCACAAAAGCGGTGGAGGCTAAATGATTGATATACAATGTATTATAGAATTGTCTGGTAGAAATATTTCTACCAGACAATCTTGTAACACGCTGAATATCAGATGGTTAAGTTCCACCACCAGGGGAGAACAACAATAGGGTGGAGATTAGTCCCTGCCGGAGTAGGAGGTGGATTTGAAATCCTTTACCCAGACCTGGCGCTCAATGGGTTCATCCAGGGAGATCATGGTGTCTGTGGACTGGATGTAGGGGATTTTCTGGATGGTGTTGAGAAGGATCTCCATAAGGTGATCATTGTCAAGGCAATAGAGCTTTGCAAGGATGGCAAAGCGGCCGGTGATGAAATGGCACTCTACAATCTCTGGAATCTTCTTAAGATTTGCAATTACCTCAGGGTATTTGGTGGATTCTGAGAGGGAGATGCTTACGAATGCGCAGATATTGAGTCCCAGGGCCTGGGGCTTTACCAGAAGACGGGAACCGGTGATTACGCCGTTGGACTCCAACCTCTTGACTCTCTGGTGAATAGCCGCTCCGGAGACGCCGCATTCACGGGCAATCTCAAGGAAGGGCATACGTGCATTCTTTACCAGGAAGGACAGGATTTTCTGGTCTATTTCATCAATGTGGTATTTTGCCATAACTTACACTTTTTAACTAACCGCCACAAAAATACAAATTATTTTGATTTTTTACCTCTTCCTGTAAACTTTTTTGTGGGGCCGCTCTCTGAGATAATGGCCTGACAATCAGCTTCAGTAAGAGTAGCGGCATCTTTTCCGCGCGGAATCTTATAATTTGAATCCCCCTGTTTGATGTACGGGCCGTATCGGCCGTTGATTATCTTGATGTCTCCGAATTCTGCCAGGATTTCAGGGGCGGGTTTCTCTGCGGGCGTTTCATTGATAAGGGCCTCGCATTCCTCAAGGGTGATGGTGAGGGGATCCTTGCCGCGGGGCAGTTTGACGTTACGGACGCCGTATTTGAGGTAAGGGCCGAATTTACCCCTTGTTGCAATGACCTCCAGGCCGGAAATCTTTCCAACGGTGCGGGGAAGTTCCAGGAGCTTCAGGGCATCGGCCAGAGTTATGGTTTCAATGAGCTGGTCCTTTCCAAGGGATGCGCTCTGGCGGTTTTCCCCGTCTCCCTTCTGGACGTAAGCCCCGAATTTTCCAAAGCTTGCGGTAACCATCTGGCCGTCAGGGGCAAGGCCAAGTTCGCGGGTGACACGGCTGTAGCCTTTTTCCTGCAGAACCTTCTCAACATTGCGGTGGAAAGGGCTGTAGAATGCGCCAATTGTGGAAGCCCAGTCCTTCTTGCCATCCGCAATCTTATCAAAGTCTTCCTCAACATTTGCGGTGAAGTCGTAGTCAAGGATATCGGCAAAATTATCTACAAGGAAGTCTGTTACTATAAGGCCGATTTCCTGAGGCAGAAGTTTGCCTTTTTCCGCGCCGACAACCTCTTTCCGAGTGGTCTCCTTGATGACGGAGCCCTTGAGGGTGAGGTTCCGGACCTCATGCGGGGTGCCGGGCTTGTCCCCCTTCACGGCGTATCCGCGGCCGCGGGTAAGGGTGTCTACCGTTGCGGCGTATGTGGAAGGGCGGCCAATTCCAAGCTCTTCCAGCTTTTTCACAAGCGTTACCTCAGAATAGCGCTGAGGCGGGGCGGTGAACTTGCAGAGGGCCGATATACCGTGCTCCAGAAGGGCGTCTCCAACGTTCAGGGACGGGAGCATGACCTCCAAATCCTGCGGGGAGTCGTCGTCACGGCCTTCCATATATACTTTCATGAAGCCGTCGAAGAGAAGCTCTGCGCTCTGGAGGCCGTAGAGTTCCGGACGGCGGTCAATCTCAATGGTGACGGAGGTGTTAAGAACCTTGCTGGCAGCCATCTGGGAGGCAATGGTGCGCTTCCAGATAAGCTCATAGAGGGCTTTCTCCTGGGGAGTTCCCTCAATCCAGGCGGAGCCTATATAGGTAGGACGGATTGCTTCGTGGGCTTCCTGGGCACCCTTTGACTTGGTGTGATACTGACGCACGTTAAGGTACTCCGGGCCGTAGCAGTCCAGGATATACTGCTTTGCCGCACCAAGGGCCAGGGATGAGAGGTTGGTGGAGTCCGTTCTCATATAGGTAATGAGACCCCTCTCATACAGGGTTTGGGCAACGCGCAGTGTGGTGGCCACTGGGAAACGGAGTTTTCGGCCGGCCTCCTGCTGGAGGGTGGAGGTGGTGAAAGGCGGCGCAGGGTAGCGCTCCCCTTCCTTTTTATCTATGGCCGATATCTTATAAGAAGCGCCGATGCTTGCCTCAAGGAAAGCCCCGGCCTCAGCCTCAGAGTCGAATTTTCTGTCAAGGGTTGCCTTGACGCCTGTCTTTGAGCCAACGGGGCGGAATTCTGCCTCGACGCGATAGAAAGGCTCCGGCCTGAAGGCCATGATCTCTTTCTCCCGGTCCACAATGAGGCGAAGGGCTACGCTCTGTACCCGGCCGGCCGAGAGCTTTGGCTGAATCTTTTTCCAGAGGATTGGAGACAGCTCAAAACCAACCAGGCGGTCAAGGACGCGGCGGGCCTGCTGGGCGTCTACAAGGTGCATGTCTATATCCCTGGGGTGCTCTATGGCCTCAAGGATAGCCTGCTTTGTGATTTCATGGAAAACTATGCGGCGGGTTTTAGCCTTGGGAAGTTCCAGGGTTTCAGTAAGGTGCCAGGAAATGGCCTCTCCCTCACGGTCTTCATCGGAGGCCAGCCAGATGGTGGAAGCTGAATCTGCAAGCTTTTTAAGATCTGCCACAACCTTCTTTTTATCTGCGGGAATGACATACTCCGGCTTGAAGCCGTTCTCCACGTCTACGCCAAGCTTGTGCTCTTCAAGGTCCCTTATATGGCCGATTGACGCCTTTACCTGGAAGTCTGTTCCAAGGTACTTCTGTATGGTCTTCACCTTTCCGGGTGACTCCACGATGACTAGATTTTTGCCGCTCATATCCTTCAAATTTTCTGCAAAGTAAAGCACAATCTGGGCAATTTTCCAAATTTTCTGATTATTTTTGTAATTCCATATTCAGGCAAGACCTAAGGTCTTGTAAAGGAGAAAATTTTTTGCTGGAATATGACAGATCAGAATAAGAAAAAGATAACAAGGTGGTTCTGGATCTTAATCACCGCCCCGGTGGTGGCCATTATCGGCCTTCTATGCATAGTTTGGGCTTTTGCCGATATCCCCTCCATTGAGGAGCTGGAGAACCCGGATTCCAAACTTGCAACCCAGGTTATTGCAGAGGAAGGGGAAATCCTTACCACTTATCATATAGAGAACCGTACCTTTGTGAGCTATGAGGAACTGGCGCCGTCGCTGGTCCAGGCCGCCGTCGCAACGGAGGACAAACGCTTCTACAAGCACTCCGGAGTGGATCTCCAGTCCCTTGGCCGCGTGCTTTTCAAAACCCTCCTATCAAGGGATTCGTCCCAGGGTGGCGGCTCCACCATCACCCAGCAGCTTGCAAAGACGCTGTATCCCCGCGGAGAGCGCGTTGGTAAAGTCAAGATGGTTTGGATCAAGCTCAAGGAATGGATCACCGCCATCAAGCTGGAGCGCAACTATACCAAGGAAGAGATTGTGGACATGTACCTCAACGCTATCTTCTTCGGGTCAAATTCTTACGGGATATCATCGGCCTCAAACCAGTTCTTCGGGAAAAAGCCTTCAGAGCTCCTTACCCAGGAAAGCGCCGTGCTGGTGGGTATGGTGAATAAGCCCACGCGCTATAACCCCGCCATTAATCCTGATAACGCCCTCAAGCGCCGCAACCTTGTGCTGGAGCGTATGAGGGAGATGAAATACCTCACCAAGGCGGAATGTGATTCCCTCCAGGCCCTTCCCATTGAGCTTCACGCCCGTCAGGGAGACCGCACCACCGGTGTGGGCCCTTACTTCAGGGATATGCTCAGGCGCACGCTCAGCGCCAAAGAGCCCAAGCGCTCATCTTATTATATGGCAGAGGATTACAAGGCAGATTCCCTCCTCTGGGCCGATGACCCCCTGTACGGCTGGCTCAACAAGAACTCCAAGAGCGACGGAACTCCCTATGACCTTGACCGCGACGGCCTCAGGATATACACCACCATTAATTACAGGATGCAGCGCTACGCAGAGGAAGCCATTGCAGAGCATCTTGGAAAGGATCTCCAGAAGGCCTTCTTCCGGGAGCTCAAGTACCGCCGCAATCCTCCTTTTATGGCCGACACCGAAAAGTCTGTCATAGAAACCACCATGAAGCAGGCCCGCCGCTGGAGTGACCGCACCCGCATGATGAAGGCTTCCGGCGCCACTGACGCAGAGATTGAAGCCTCCTTCAAGGAGCCCGTCAAAATGAGGGTATTCACCTGGGACAAGCCCGGCTACAAGGACACCACCATGACTCCGGACGATTCCATAAGATATTATAAGTCCTTCTTCCGTGCCGCGTTCATGGCCATTGAGCCCGGAACAGGCCACATCAAGGCATACGTGGGAGGTCCGGATTACCGCTACTTCAAGTATGACAATGTCCGTCAGGGCAAGCGTCAGGTTGGCTCAACCGTGAAGCCCTTCATCTATACCCAGGCCATGGAATCCGGCATGACGCCCTGTGACCAGGTCCTCAACTCCCCCGTTGTCATTGTGATCAACCGTGACGGAGACACCTGGTCCCCCCAGGACCCTCACGCAGACGGCACAATGGTGGATCTCACATGGGGACTTGCGCACAGCTCCAACTCCGTATCGGCCTATCTTATGAAACAGCTTGGCGCAGAGTCCATGGTTTCAATGATGAGAAAGATGGGTATCACGGGATTCATTGACCCCGTGGTGTCCCTTTGCGTTGGCGCCGCAGACCTTTCCGTGTATGACATGGTTACCGCGTACAACACCTTCCCTTCCGGAGGCGTTTATACCAACCCCATGTTTGTGACGCGTATTGAAGACAGTGACGGCAATATCCTGGCCCAGTTCTCTACCCGTAAGCATGAAGCCCTTTCACAGCGCGCCACCGGTGAGATGCTCACCATGATGAGAGCCGTAGTGGATCAGGGCACCGGCGTAAGGCTGCGCCTCAAATATGGCCTCAAGGGAGAGATTGCGGGTAAAACCGGCACCACCAATGACAACTCTGACGGCTGGTTCATAGGTTATACGCCCCGTATCACCGCCGGCATCTGGGTTGGCTGCGAAGACCGCTATGTGCGTTTTGCAAACAACAGCCTTGGACAGGGCGCAAACATGGCTCTCCCCATCTGGGCACTCTGGATGAAGAAAGTCCTGAAGGACGGCACGCTGGGTATTTCTGAGGAGGATGTATTCCCTGATGAACTCAAGGGATACTGGTGCTCGCCGGCCACTGAGGAACAGGCCCCTGAAAAAGAAGATCTTGAAAATTATTACTTTGAATAATGGCTAATTATAAGTCAATTGCAGTTATTTACGGTTCAGACTCCTCTGAGTGGGAGGTCTCCTGCCGCAGCGGAGAGTTCATTGCCTCCCGCATAGACGAATTCAAGTATGATGTCTATGAAATCCTGGCCCGTTTTGGCAAATGGAAGCTGGTTGCCATGCGCAAGGCAAATTCCATGCGCATGCCCTTCCCTGAAGGCGCTCAGCCGGAGGTAGACAAAACGGACTTTTCCGTGATGGTGCTTGGAGAAAAGGTCCAGCTGGACTTTGCATACATAATGCAGCACGGCGCCCCCGGAGAAACAGGCCTTCTGCAGGGATACCTTGAAATGCTGGGAATTCCCCACTCTACCTGCAGCGCCTTTGTAACCAGCGTGGCATTTGATAAATATTCCTGCAAGAGATACCTGCAGGACGCAGATTATGTGAAGTTTGCCCCTGACTGCGTTATACGCCGCGGAGAAGATGTCCCGGAGTTCTGCAAGAAAGTATCGGCCTGCCTGCGTTTCCCCGTATTTGTAAAACCCACGGACGGCGGCTCCAGCTTTGGTATTACAAGGGTGGAGAAGGAGGAGGATCTTCCATCGGCCATAGGCTTTGCCTTCTCTGAGGGCCGCACCGTCATTGTGGAACAGGGCATCCCCTGTGAGCATGAGCTCACCTGCGCAGTATACCAGGACGGCCCGGAGGTAAAGGCCCTTCCCGTCATTGAAATCATATCCCAAACCGGCTGGTTCGACTACGACGCCAAATACAACGGCCTCAGCAGCGAGGTTTGCCCGGCAGAGATTCCGGAAGAGCTTTCGGCCAAGGTCCAGGAAATCTCAAAGCGCATTTACAGGCACCTTGGCTGCAAGGGGCTTGTGAGGATAGATTTTATATCGGCCCCGGACGGCATCTATTTCCTTGAGGTGAATATCATCCCCGGCATGACCAACGCGTCACTGGTGCCCAAGATGGTGCGCGCCGCCGGAATGGACATGACCTTCTTCCTCTCCAAGATTCTGGACAACGCCTGATGCTCCTTTCAGATTTCATTAAAAAGGGCGTAGAGGCCCTTGAGCCGCTTTATCCTACCGCGGAAGCCCACAGCATTGTCCTGATGCTTTGCGAGAGCCTTATTGGGACAAAGAGCTATACGCATATTGTTGAGCCGAAGTTTGACATTGACCGTAAGGCAGAGCAGCCCCTGGCGGAGGCCATGCTGCGCCTGCAGGCCGGAGAGCCCATCCAGTATGTGATTGGCCGGACGGATTTCTGCGGCAGGTCCTTCAAGGTTAACCGGAGCGTCCTTATCCCTCGCCCGGAAACGGAACTACTGGTGAGGGAGGCCATCAAGATTGCAGGCAGAATCCACCGCATGAGAATCCCATACGGAAAAAGCGCGGAGCCCGTGCGCATCCTGGACCTTTGTACGGGTTCCGGCAACATTGCATGGTCAGTAGCGCTGGGCGTTCCGGGCGCTCGCGTTGTGGGCGTAGATGTCTCCGAGGCCGCCCTGGACGTAGCCAGAAGCCAGAATTTCTCTGCAGACCTTAAAGCTACGGGCGCCCTTGCCCCCACTTTTGTTGCCGCCGATATCCTGGACACGGAGCAGGAATTCAACTACGGCTCCTTTGACCTTGTGCTGTCAAATCCTCCCTACATTATGGAAAAGGAGCGCGGGCTCCTCAGGAAAAACGTTGTGGACTATGAACCGGCGCAGGCACTCTTTGTCCCGGACGACAATCCCCTCCTCTATTACCGGGCCGTTGCGCGGTGGTCTCAGCGCTTCCTGTCTCCGGAAGGAAACGGCCTTACGGAGATCAATGAGGTCCTTCCTGGTGAAACCGTGGAGGTTTTCCGGGATTCCGGATTTGGGGAAATTGACGTAGTGAAGGACTTTTTTGACAAAAACCGTTTCGTTTTCTATAAAAAATAGGCCTCTGGGATAGCCCAGGAGCCTATTATCCGTTTCATCCGTTTCACTATTTTTGAAACGGATAACTCTTCTGAACTTTGTATCCGGAGCCGGGCTTTAAATCCGGGTATGAAGTTTTATGAAACAGTGTCTGATTATTATTGCCATGGCGGCCGCCGTCCTTTGCGGCTGCCGGAAGAACAATGTTGAACCTGAGACCGCACGGGAGGAAGCGCCGCGCTACGTTGCGCTTGAGGACGTAGCCAGGATTTTTGCGGGGCTGCCCATAGGCGTGGAGCAGATGGGAGAAGTGCACGACGCCGCGCTGGAGAGCGCCGCCAACGGCTACGACGAAGAATACCTCATGAAGGACCTCTTTGAGGCCCCGGGTTGCGGCGTTGGGGACCTCCCCTCCAAGGCCAGGGAATACCGGAAGCCCCTGAGAGACCTTCTGAAGGAGGCTTTTTCAACAAAAGCGGAGGGCGGAGCGGAGTGGCTGGATTCACTTATGGTGTCAGATGTCCAGATATACTGGCCATTCAGCGACTCCTGGAACGGCAGCGCACTTCCTGTCATCACATACGACCCCGGAGACCTTGCCACCAGCAACGTAGGCTACGCCCTTAAGGCCGATGGCACCTTTGACAAGGTTATGGTGGATGAAGAAATGGCCCGTGAAAGGCCCGTGTGGGTGATGAACCGCAACTCCGACGCAGAGTACAAGTCCCTGGAAATGAGACGCCGGGAGGACCCTTCCTGGGGAAACGGCGGAGGCGACATCATTGTGGGACCGGCCACCAAGGCCCAGGCCGATATAAAGTCTCTCATCCTGCGTTCATTCACAGCAAAGCGCCAATACGACAGCTGGTTTGCCGGCGGGGCCGAATTCTTTGTGAAGGTGGGAAGCGTGGAAAACTTCAAGGCCTCAACGGAAGCGGAACTGAAGCTGTACAATCCCACCATAACGGACTTTATGATTGTGGTAAGGCGAAAACAGATGGGTGAGGAAATACCGTTCAATGCCATCCTCATCTCAGAGTGGACATCCAAACTCACCAACTGCGCATTTATGATAGTAGAGGACGACGGCGGCTCCAGAACCACCTGGAAGGCAAATGCCGTGGTCAAGGTAAACTCCAAGAGCTATGGGGTTGAACTTGAGATTCCCCTCAACTCCCGTGACGACATTGTGTGGCGCGGTTCCCTCACCCGTTCCTACATAGAAAAATACAGCGGAGAAGTTGGCCACTTTGGCGATATTGACCTTATTCTGGAATTAATCTGATTGATATTTGCAAAATAATAGAAAATTAGTTACTTTTGCATGAGTAAAAAGGTAAAAGAAGTTATCCTCTTATTAGAGATAAATGGCTGGCACTATGCCAGAACCAGAGGTAGCCATAGAATCTTTACTAAACCTGGGGCTCCAAGATCTATTCCAATAGCAGGTAAAGAAAGTGATGATATGGCAGAAGGGACATACAGAAGAATTCTCAGAGAAGCAGGACTGGACTAATAAACTGATATTATGAGAACATTACATGCAGTTATTGAACGGGCAGAGCACAATTACTCTGCATACGTTGAAGAAGTTAATGGAGTTTGTGGAGTTGGAGATACTCTGGATGAGGTTAAACAAAGCCTTGAGGAGGGACTTTTAGTCCTAAAAGAAGATTGTTTGGAGTTTGGGTATATAGTTCCTGAAGCCCTTGTCGGTGATTACAAGTTGGTTTTCAGGATGGACACCAAATCATTCCTGCAGATGTACTGCAAGATATTCACAAAGTCTGCCCTGGAACGCCTTACCGGAATCAACCAAAAACAATTGTGGCATTATGCCAACGGCATATCAACCCCACGTCCCGCACAAGTTCAGAAGATAGAACGGGCCCTGCATAAGTTGGGAGAAGAATTGATTTCCCTGGAATTATAGGGTTTCTGCCGTGACGGTCATTTCGCACTGCGCACAGTGGAAATCAAGACGGAGTCTCTTGCCGGAATTAAGAAGGTAGAGGGGCTCCGGCTTGTTTTTGCCCTGTTTGGGACATAGACCCAGTTCATATCGGACGCAGTACTTGCTTCTCATAAGCTCCGCTCCGGGGCGGTGTGACAGCTCATACGCTTCTTCCATTTGCCCTGCCCCGCGGGAGGAATAGATGGCCCTGTCCGTGGAATTGGCAATATTGGCCTTATAGGAAAGCTCACCGGGCGCAGGAATATCTGATATTTCTCCTTCTTTCAGTGGCAGCATCTTTACTGGCTGGTCATCAAGTGCAGTGGCCAAATCCCGGCGGATTCCGTTAAGGAAAGCGGCCGGCATGAACGGAAGGGTGCCGCTCACGGTTACTGTGGGCTCAAGGAATCTGTAATGACCGCTCCGCTTTGCCATTTGGCCGCTGATGACAGAGAGCATCCTTTCCCCATCCTGGGACGGCTCAAAACCGGACACATCAAAACTCACGGAGGCTTTTCGGCCATCCTGGCTCAAGGCCGATGCCGTGATGGTCTTTTCATTTATACCCACCTGAACATCAACATCAATCTCACGCTGCGGCTTTGCGGCGTCCATCTGCCGGATGAACTGGGCGCTGATATTGCGGTACAGCTTTGTGCCGGGCTTAAGCTCTTCTGGGCACCTACAGCGGATGGTGGAGCCATCGGCAACATCGGCCCTGAATCCAACAATTTCACTGCCGCTGATGAAGGCAAAGCCGTCTCCGTTGGAAAGGTTTACGGCAGATGACCCCAGCACGAAGCCGTCCTTTGTAAGGCGTGACACTTCTCCCACGTATTCTCCAAGGTGGGTGGGGACGTCCATGGAGGACCACTGCCCGCGCTTGCCGTCAATGAAAAGCTCTGTGTATTCCCGGTTGAAAGTCTTACTGAGATCCGGCACAAATCCTCCTGAAACATGGCCGAATGATGCCCTGGAGTACTTGCCGGGGTGTTTTGCAACAAGGTCATTCAGGGCCCGGTCATAGGACCTTACAACATTACGGACATAGGCTTCATTCTTAAGACGGCCTTCTATCTTGAATGAGCACACGCCGGCCTCGGCCAAATCTTCAAGCCTGTGAAGAAGATTGTAGTCTTTGAGGGAAAGAAGAGCCTTGTTCCGCACAAGGACTTTGCCACCCACATCCTGGAGGTCATATCGGCTTCGGCAGGCCTGGGCGCATTCCCCGCGGTTGGCGCTTCGGCCGGTAAGATACTCTGAGAGATAGCACTGGCCGCTGTAACATACGCATAGGGCGCCGTGGACAAAGAATTCAAGTTCCGCATCCACTGCATCCCTTATTGAGCGAATCTGATCCAGGGAAAGCTGCCTTTCAAGGACCAGGCGGCCGTATCCAAGGCTTTCCGTAAAGCGGGCCTTTTCCGGCGTACGAATTGCGCACTGAGTTGATGCATGTGCTATGAGACCTGCTTCAGAGGCCATTTCAATCACGGCCGGATCCTGGACAATGAGGGCGTCTACTCCTGCTTCGGCAAGGGCCTGAGCCAGTTCTCTCACCGCCTGGAGCTCTTCCTCATACACTATTGTATTTACGGTAGCGTAAATCCTGACACCAAACCTGTGAGCGTAACGGCAGAGCCGCTCAATATCTTCCACGCTGTTTCCGGCGGCGGCACGTGCTCCAAAGCCAGGCCCGGCAATGTATACGGCATCGGCCCCGCAGTCTATTGCCGCGATGCCAATTTCCGCTGTCCTTGCCGGTGCCAATAGTTCCAGGGGTTGCATCTACATCAAAAGCTTAGCGGCCAGGGCCAAGTCCTCCGGGGTGGTGATCTTGATGTTGTATTTTTCTCCTTCGGTGAAGGCGAGGGTGACGCCGTGGCGCTCTGCTACGGAGGCGTCATCCGTGAAGGAGGTGTCATAGCCCTGTGTGTACGCGGCCTTGAGTACCTCCGAGTGGAAAATCTGGGGAGTTTGGGCGCCCCAGAAGCGGGTTCTATCGGCCGATTCCCCCGTGGAAACCAGCCTGCCGTCTGCGGCCTTGTCAAGAACCTTCAGGGTATCAGTCACGGGCATCACGGGGATAAGGGCAGGGGCGGATTCCGCCTCCTGAAAAAGCCTGCGGATACCGTCCACGGAAATGAGTGGCCTTACACCGTCATGGACGGCTACCAGGGCGCCGTCCGGGACATACGCAAGGGCGTTTTTCACGGAATGGAAACGGGTGAAGCCGCCCTTTACAAGGCGCTGCGGGCAGGTGAAATTCTCCTTCACGCAGTACTGCCGCCACTGAGCCACGCTACCCTCCGGAAGCACCGTTATTATGTGCAAATCCGGGATGGCGGCCATGAACTTTTCAAGGGTTATACGGAGTATTGGTTTACCCCCCAGTTCTATGAACTGTTTGGGCACGGCGGCACCCATTCTGGTGCCTACGCCGCCTGCCGAAACAATGAGGTATTTTTTTCTTTCCATACCGCAAAATACTTTACGCAAATCTAAAAATTTTTTAGTAATTTTGAAAGTTAATCGCAAATAGACATTTACATAGAATATGGCTTTCAATTTTTTGAGTCAGGAACTGGCAATTGACCTTGGAACAGCCAACACCGTCATCTTCCAAAATGACCAGATTGTGCTGGATGAACCATCAATCGTTGCCATAGACAACCAAACCGGGAAATGCATAGCCCTTGGCCAGAAAGCCAAGCTCATGCATGAGAAAACAAACCCCGGTATCAAAACCGTGCGCCCCTTGAGGGACGGCGTTATCGCAGACTTCAACGCCGCGGAAATGATGATCCGCGGCTTCATCAAGCAGGTGAACTCCCGCCATCGCAGCATCTTCGCCCCCAACATCAAGCTGGTTGTGGGTATCCCCTCCGGCTCCACGGAAGTGGAAATCAGGGCCGTCCGTGACTCAAGTGAGCACGCCGGAGGCCGTGACGTATACCTCATCTATGAGCCTATGGCCGCAGCGCTTGGTATCGGCCTTGACGTAGAAGCCCCTAAGGGTAACATGGTGGTAGATATCGGAGGCGGCACCACGGAAATTGCCGTCATCTCCCTTGGCGGCATTGTCCAGCAGGAATCCATCCGCGTGGCAGGTGACGTTTTCACCGCCGATATCCAGAATTACCTCCGCCAGCAGCACGTGATTAAGGTTGGCGAAACCACCGCAGAGAGAATCAAGATTGCTGTCGGCGCAGTAATCCCCCAGCTTCCCGGAGAGGAACCGGAGCCTTTTGTGGTTCGCGGTCCCAACCTCATGACCGGCCACCCCGCAGAGGCCGTCATTCCCTATCAGGAAATTGCCCACTGCCTGGACAAATCCATCGCCCGTCTTGAGGCCGCCATCCAGCAGGTTCTGGAACAGACTCCCCCGGAGCTCTACTCGGACATTGTGGAAAACGGCATCTTCCTCAGCGGCGGCGGCGCACTCCTCCGCGGCCTGGACAAGAGGCTCTCGGACAAAGTGAACATCCCGTTCCACGTTGCCGAAGATCCCCTCAAGGCCGTAGCCCGCGGCACCTGCATTGCCCTCAAGAACACGGAAAACTACTCCTTCCTCATGAGATAAAGCATGCCCAGACGCAGCGCCCTTCCCGGAATACTTAACCTCGCGGTCTTCATTTTACTGGAGATCGCGACTCTGTATCTCCTGACCCACAGCTCAGAGCTTCAGAAAACCTGGGTTGCGGGCGCCGGAAATGCCGTGAAAGGAGCAGTCTGGGGAAGCTCGGAAAAGGTAAGGAACTTCTTTGCCCTCAGGGGCACCAATGAGCAGCTGGCCCAGGACAACTACCATCTCCAGAATGAAGTCATCCGCCTCAGGGAAATGGTGCGGCGGGCAAATGCCGATACCGTAAAATTGGGAAAGCTCCCGGGGTACACCACCCTTCCCGCAGAGGTTGTGAAGATGAGCCGTGCGGGGCAGCACAACTACGTCATTGTAAACAAGGGGTATGAAGACGGCGTTCAGGAAAAATCCGGCATAGTAACCCGTGAAGGCGTTGTGGGCATAATAGATGCCGTAAGTGCCCATTTCAGTTACGCCCTCTCCTTCCAAAACGCAGACATCTCCATCAGTGCCCGCCTTGGCTCTGAAGGCGGCAGCGGCCTTCTCATATGGGACGGCAAAAGCTCACGCGGCGCCATCCTCAAGGAAATTCCCCTCCAGTACAAGTACAGCCCCGGAGACACCATCTACACCAGCGGCCACTCCCTGGTATTTCCACCGGATATTCCCCTTGGCACCGCCGGCAAGGCCAAGATTGTAAACGGCTCCACAAATGAGATCCAGGTTACCCTGTTCCAGGAGTTCAAGGCCATCCGCTATGTGACCATAGTGCACAATGATTCTTTTAACGAGTTGGAGGAGTTCCTGAAATGAAAAACAACTTCTGGATAGCATACGTGCTTCTTTTCATTGCCCAGCTTCTCCTGTGCAACTACTTTGTATTTACCCCCTGGATGATGGCAACCCTTCTTCCGGCAATGGTGCTGTGCCTTCCGCTTAACATTGGCACCACCGGGGCAATGCTCATAGCGTGCCTTACCGGTCTTGGGGTGGATTTTCTGGCCGAGGGAATTATCGGCCTCAACGCCCTTGCCCTTGTGCCGGTGGCCTTTGCAAGGAGAAAGATTATTTCAATGGTGTTCGGCCCGGATTTAATTACCAGAAACAAGCTTTTCAGTATTCGCCGTAACGGCCTTCCAGCTGTGCTCACGGCACTTCTCTTGTGCCTTTCCATCTTCATTGCAATCTATGTGTGGGCAGATTCCGCCGGCACCCGCAGCTTTGGTTTCAACACAGGGCGCTTCTTTGCTTCGCTGGCCGTCAGCCTTATTTTCTCTGTCCTCTCCGTGAGGGTTCTCACATCTTCGGAGTCCAGGTAAATGGAGCCGGGGAAGCGTCATATCCCGCTGCTGATAGGCCTCATCGCAGCCGCCCTGGTCCTGCTTGGAAAGATTTTTTCCCTGCAGGTGATAGACCGTTACAAGGAAGACGCAGACCGCAATTCCACCGTATATGAGACCATCTACCCCACCCGTGGCATCATCTATGACCGCAACGGGAACATCCTGGTGGGAAACAAGGTAGCCTACGACATCCTTGTAAACCCGCGTGAGGTCAAGGCCTTTGACACCCTTGCCCTGGCGGCCGTCCTTGACGTTACGCCGGAATTCATCCGCGGAAAGCTGGAGGACTACAACCGCAGGCGCAGGGCCATAGGCTTCCAGTCCGTCACAATGATGAGGACGGTCCCGGCCGAAACTTACATGCGCTTTGACGAGGTAAAATACCGTTTCCCGGGTTTCAGGGGACAGGTCAGAAGCGTAAGGGACTACCCTTTCAACGCCGGCGGAAATCTCCTTGGATATGTTTCCGAGGTAAACCAGGCGTACATTGACCGGCATCCGGACGAATACCGCAGCGGAGACTATGCCGGAATGACGGGCATTGAAGCCGCCCGTGAAAAGGAGCTCCGCGGGGAGAAGGGCTACCACATCTACCTCCGCAATTCCCGCAACCAGATTGAGCAGCCCTACAAGGACGGCGCAGAGGACAAGGAAGCCATCCCCGGCCATGACATAATTACCACAATTGACGCCGTTCTCCAGCAGTACGGGCAGGAGCTTATGCGTAACAAGGTGGGCTCAATAGTGGCCATAGAGCCTTCCTCCGGGGAAATCCTGGCGCTGGTGTCCTCCCCCGGCGTAGACGTTTCCCAGCTTGCCGATATCGGCCGTCACTGGGATGAAATAGCCTCCAATCCCTATAAACCCATGTACAACAGGGCCGTCCAGGCGTCATATCCTCCGGGGTCAGTGTTCAAGCTGGTGAACGGGCTTATCGGCCTTCAGGAGGGCGTCCTGAGGCCGGAAATGACGTACCCCTGCCACCAGGGCTATCATTTTGGCGCAGGGCATAAGCTTGGCTGCCACGCCCACAAGAGCCCCATCAACATGGAGGAATCCATAATGATGAGCTGCAACGCCTACTACTGCTACGTACTCAAGAATATCCTTGACAACCGCAAGTATGAGAATGTGGCCGATGGCCTGGACCACTGGCGGGAAATGGTGATGAGTTTTGGCTTTGGACGCAAGCTTGGAAGCGATTTCCCCGCAGAGCTATCCGGCAGCATCCCCTCCTCCAAAACCTACAATCGCGCATACGGGAAAGGCCGATGGAACTCCACCACGGTGATTTCCCTTTCTATCGGCCAGGGAGAAATCCTTGCTACGCCCATGCACCTCGCGAACCTCTGCGCCACCCTTGCCAACAGGGGCTACTACTATATTCCGCACATTGTTAAGGAGTCTCCGGGCGTGCCGCTTGACCAGCGCTTCAAGGAGCGCCAGTACACAATGGTGGACACCCTGCAGTTCCCAAAGGTCATCAAGGGTATGTGGCGTGCCGTTAATTCAGGCCCCGGGATGGGCGGCACGGCCTGGATAGCCCACGTGGATTCACTTGAGATTTGCGGCAAAACCGGCACGGCGCAGAATCCCCGCGGCGCGGATAATTCCGTGTTTATCTGTTTTGCGCCAATGGACAATCCCAAGATTGCCATTGCGGCGTATGTGGAAAACGGCGGCTTCGGGGCAAGTTATGCCGCTCCCATGGCCTCCCTGATGGCAGAAAAATATCTCACAGGTTCAGTTTCCCGGCCCGCGCTTGAGCGGCGTATGAAGGAGGCCGATTTAATGGCAAGGGTTAAACATGATTGACGGAAGTTCATCACGCAGAGGTCTCCGTCAAACGGTAGACTGGTGGATAATAATTGTTTACCTGGCACTGGTAGTAATAGGTTGGGTGAACATCTATGCCGCCACGCATACCGCAGGGGCAGGTTCAATGCTTGACTGGGGCTCCCGCGCCGGTAAGCAGTTTGTTTGGATACTCACATCTTTCGGCCTTGCAGCCCTTATCCTGTGGGTGCTCCCGCCACAGCTTTGGGAAGGAGGTGCGCCCGTCTTTTATGCCTTTGTGCTGGGGCTACTGGTGTTGGTGATATTCGTTTCATCGGACGTCAAGGGCTCCCACTCCTGGTTTGACCTTGGCCCGGTGCGTTTCCAACCTGCGGAAATATCCAAGATAACCACGTCACTTCTTCTGGCGCTTGTGATGAGCCAGCAATGGTTCAAACTGAGAAGGCCCCGGGACTTCCTCATTGCGGCGGCAATTATCGGCCTTCCAATGCTTGTAATTGTGGCCGAGAGCGAAACCGGCAGCGCCCTGGTGTACGCCGGATTCATCTTTGTGCTTTACAGGGAGGGCCTTTCCGGATGGTGGCTTGCGGCTATAGGGCTGGTTATACTGCTTTTTGTGATGACTCTCACCGCCGGCGCCTATTGGGCCATGCTTGTTCTTGTGGCGCTGCTTGTTGCAAGCAACATACTCAATGACCCGCGCAGTTTCCAAAGAAGACTTATAATTGGCGGCATCTTTGTGCTGGTGATGTCACTCATGCCGGCGTTCCTTGGATGGATTCATTCCCTGGTTCGTGAGCAGATGGACCTCCTTGCCTTCCGCCCCTGGGTGCCCCGGGCCGATGAAACTGAGGACTATTTCTGGGGCTTCCTCCTCAACATAAAGCCCCTCGGCGTACTCATAGCCGTGGCCGTTCTGGCGCTGCCTTTCCTACTGCATCACGCATACAAGTTCAAGGACAGGTTCCTGGCCCTCACTTCCGGCGTTTTCCTTGCCGGACTTGCCATGGTGTTCTCCACGGATTACATCTTCCAGAACGTGCT
>JAFZML010000063.1 GCA_017553255.1 Bacteroidales bacterium
CCTGGAGGAGATGCTCCGCCTTAGCGGTGAGAATATTTGGGCCGATCAACTTGAGCGCATAGCCTACAATGCCCTCCCCACCCAGATTACAGACGATTTTTCCGCCAAGCAGTACTACCAGCAGGTGAACCAGGTTGCCTGTACCCGCGAGGACCGTCCGTTCTCCACGCCCCACTACGGAACAGACACCATGTTCGGCACGCTTAACGGCTATCCCTGCTGCGTTTCCAACATGCACCAGGGCTGGCCCAAGTTCACGCAGAACCTGTGGTACGCCACGGAGGACAGGGGCCTTGTGGCGCTTCTTTACGCTCCCTGCACGGTAAAGGCTACCGTAGCCGGCGGCATTCCCATAACCATCACGGAAACAACCGATTATCCTTTCCGTGAAAGGGTAACAATGAAGATCCGCTTTACCGGCGGCATCAAGAGGACGCAGTTCCCGCTCACCGTGAGAATCCCTGCCTGGAGCAAGGGCGGTGTGGTGAATATTAACGGCGTCAAACAGGACATCCGCCCCGGCGCCGGTGTTTTCAGGATAAACCGCGTATGGTCCAGCGGAGACGTAATTACCATTGATTTCAAGGCCGCCGTTGAGGCCGAGCAGTGGTACGGCGGAGCCTGGACCATTGTCCGCGGCCCCCTTGTGTACGCCCTCAAGATGGATGAAAACTGGACCTGGAAGCCTTTCTCCGGGGAAGACCGCTGGTTTGGCCCCGGCGCCTGGGAAGTAACTTCCACCACCCCCTGGAACTACTGCCTCATGCGTGACAGCTTCAAGGCCGATGACTGCCGCGTAAGCCTTTCTGACAGCGTTGCCGCTTATCCCTGGAACCTTGAAAACGCCCCTGTAACCATCACAATTCCGGCCCGTGAACTGCCTGGATGGAAGGATCCCGGCCACGTGGCGTACTGGACGGAGGACGGCTTTGACGTGGGCCCCGAAACAACCATCCAGCTCATCCCCTACGGCTGCACCACCCTCCGCATAGCGGAATTCCCCACCCGCATTGTCCCCTGGGACCTTGAACTCCGCAAATAGCCCCGGCCCGCAACCACTTGACTCACAGCAACTTACTGATTGTCGGGTGCACCTACAAGTGCACCCGATTATTCATAATTGGCTGATTTTTAAAAAGTTACTGGGCAGAAGATATTTTTTGGAGAGATATTGCATATTACATTTTTTATTCATATTTTTGCACCACAGTACACCACAGATGAAAACTAACGCTAAATGGTATAAATGGGAAGTGCTGGTCCTGCTGTGGGTAGCATATCTCCTTAACCAGGGAGACCGTCAGGTCTTCAACTCCGTTCTGCCCCTCATCAGGGACAGCCTTAGCCTCACAGACACATCGGTGAGCCTTATCGCAGTGTTCTTCAACCTGTTCTATGCCGCAATGGTTCCCCTTGGCGGCCTGGTTGGAGACCGTTTCTCCCGCAAGTGGGTTGTGACTCTCAGCATTCTCTTCTGGAGCGTGGCCACAATGTTCACCGGCCTTGCAAACGGCGTGTTCCTGCTCATACTCACCCGTTCAATTGCTACGGGCGGCGGAGAAGCCTTCTTCGGCCCGGCAAACTATTCCCTTCTGGGGCAGTATCATACAGACACCCGCGCACGTGCAATGTCCATCCACCAGACGTCATACTACGTTGGCGTTATCCTGGCCGGATGGCTTGCCGGTTACATAGGTGACCACCTTGGCTGGCAGTATGCCTTCTACATCTTCGGCGGCGCCGGTGTGGTCTGGGCCGTGATCATGGCCCTCAGGCTGAAGGATTATAAGCCGGAGGAGACTGTGGTGTCAGAACCCGTGGCCACCCTCGGCCGCGTAAGAGGGAGGGGCCCGCTGGATGATGGGACGGAGGACAAGCTTGCTTGTACTCAGGCACAGCAGACAGTGGGAGGGGCCGGAGCGTCAGCGGAGGCGGTTCGGACACTACAGTCATCCTCCGGCTACAAACCCAGCATCTGGGACGGATTCAAGACGGTGTTCACAACGCCAACGGCCCTGATGGTGACAATAGGGTTCTGCGGGTTCATATTTGTGATTACAGGGTACATGACCTGGGTCCCTACGTTCCTGCAGGAGA
>JAFZML010000064.1 GCA_017553255.1 Bacteroidales bacterium
CAACGTACAGGCGCTGGTAGAGAGCATCGGCCAGGGCGTTCCCGCCAATAATTCTTCCGATCCCCGCAATGAGACCGCGGCTACCGCAGAGTTCAACCTAGGCTCCGGCGGACAGATTTCCCACTGGCCCACTCCCCTGGGACTGGCGGCCACTTTTGACCCTGCGCTGGTTCAGGAATTTGGGTCGATTGCTTCGCGCGAGTATCGTGCCATGGGCATTGCCACGGCTTTAAGCCCCCAGATAGATTTGGCCACCGAACCCCGCTGGAGCCGCTTCAACGGCACTTTTGGAGAGGATCCTTTGCTGGATACTGATATGGCACGGGCCTATGTGGACGGCTTCCAGTCCTCCGGCGACGGCTGGGGCTCGGAAAGCGTGAATGCCATGGTTAAACACTGGCCCTCCGGCGGTCCGGAAGAAGGCGGACGCGACGCCCATTTCAACTATGGCAAATATGCCGTGTACCCCGGCGACGGATTTGATTATCATCTTCGTGCTTTTGTCGATGGCGCCTTTGCCCTTGATGGCGGCACCGGATGTGCATCGGCCGTAATGCCTTATTACACAATTTCTTATGGGATTGATCCTTCCGGGAATAATGTAGGAAACAACTTCAGTTCATATATAATTGGTGATTTACTTAGGGATAAGTATGGTTATCAAGGTGTTGTATGCACGGACTGGAACATTACCTATGATAATAAGGCCATAGAATCCTTTGACGGTAAGTGCTGGGGCGTGGAAGAGCTTTCTGTTGGGGAAAGGCATTATGAGGTTCTGAAAGCAGGAGTTGACCAGTTTGGCGGAAATAACAACAAGGAGCCGGTCCTGGAAGCTTATGAGATGTTTGTGCACGAATTTGGCCCTGCGTACGCCCGTGAGCGTTTTGAGGCGTCTGCAGTACGCCTGCTGCTGAATTCTTTCCGCACCGGGCTGTTTGAGAATCCTTATACCGATCCCGCCGCAGCTTCGGAGCTGGTTGGCAATCCTTCATTCATGGAGGCCGGTTATCAAGCGCAGCTGAAGTCCATTGTGATGGTGAAAAATCACGGAAACGTGATGCCGCTAGCCTGTGCAGAACTATTCAGGCCCTCTACAGATTGTGATGAAGGGCCCCAGGACCGTAAAACCAAAGTATACATTCCAAAGCGTTATTATCCTCAGATGCCCGGAATGTTTGGCCTGTTTATGGGGCCGGAGGCGCACTGGGATTATCCCATCGACCTTGAACTTGTAGAGAAGTATTATGAGATTGCGGCAACACCTAAGGAGGCGGACTTCGCGCTTGTGATGATTAAGGAGCCGGCTTCCGGTCCCGGATATGACGTAGCAGACCGCGCCCGTGGTGGCAATGGCTATGTGCCTATCAGCTTGCAATATCGGCCTTACAAAGCAGTCTATGCGCGTTCTGAATCCATTGCCGGAGGTGATCCAAAGGAGAGTTTCACCAACCGCAGCTATAAAGGGAAGACAGTTAAAACGTACAACGAGGCCGATCTTGACCTTGTCCTGAGCACACGCAAAGCCATGGGAAATAAGCCTGTGGTGGTTGTGGTGGCACTCTCCCGCCCTGCCGTCCTTGCAGAGCTTGAGCCCTATGCCGACGCCGTGCTTCTGACGTTCGGAGTCCAAAACCAGGCTGTTCTGGATGTGGTGAGCGGAGCCTTTGAACCATCGGCCCTCCTCCCCATGCAAATGCCTGCCGATATGCGCACAGTCGAAGAGCAGTGTGAG
>JAFZML010000065.1 GCA_017553255.1 Bacteroidales bacterium
CCAGGCCGTAGAAGGCTGATACAGCCCCACATTCCTGGTCCCCGCCACATCCTTCATGGCCTCAACCAGCTTCACGGAATTATCGGCCGAAATTTCAAGGTCGGATGTAACAACCATCACCCATCCGTAGCCGCCCTCTTTCCCAAGGCGGAAGGCCTCGTTCATAAGGCCGGAATAGTAGACGTTCTCCAGCGGCACTGACAAAGGATGAGGGCAACGGGGATTGCTGCCACTGTCAAGGATAAGGGTGTCAAAGTGCGTGGACAGTCTGTGGGCCCACGCTCCGGCGTTGGCGTTGTCGTTGTAGTTGAATATGCAGCAGAGTACCCTGGGATTCATTTTTTACTTCTTTATGAGGTACCTAAGCCAGGCGTTGGGGCTGCGCCTGTAATTGTATATGGGCTTTGACTGGTCTCCGCCAAAAGAGATCCTGCGGTGAACCGGAGACGGGAACCTCTTTGGGCAGTCACGGTATTTCTCCCTGAGATATTCAAGCGAATCCCAGAAACGCTGTCCTACGGTGCCGCCGGAGTAATGCCTGCACCTTACCGGAAGAATCTTTGACGGAACGCCCTTCAGCCATGCCCCAGCGCAGAAATCCTCTGCGTAAAGGTCAAAGCTAAGCTTTTCATCAAAGCGGAGGCCCTTTTCCTTCAGAAGGCTTGAATGGACCACTATACACTGACAGTCAAAGGTATCGGTGTCTCCTCCCTTCCACGTACCGCGGACGTCCTTATGCCAGGAACCATTCTTCCTGCGCTGCTGGATATGCCCGGAGATGTGGATGAAATCGGCATTGGGGCAAACCTCCATTATGGCGCCGATGGGCCCGTAGAGGCACCCCTTGTCCACTTCCCTAAGGAGTGGACGTATATCCTGCCGGAGCATCCAGTCCTCATGGCAGAAAATAACCCAGCCGCCCTCCTCAATGGAGTCTATGAAGCGGTTGTAAAGGACCGGAATGGGAAGGTTTTCCTCCCTGTTGTCAAGAGTGACAATTGAAAGGAACTGACAGCGGGGATTTGCCATGATGCATCTTTGATACATGGAATAGTCCCTCACAACAGACACCAGGTAGAACTTCTCTGTCATACAATATCTTCAAAACGCGGCGGCATTGCCACAATTATCTTAAGGCCAAGCATTGCTGGTTTGTTCCACGCGTAGATGTGCCTCACAAGGGTTTGGCAGATGCGTGCAAACCTGACCCACCTCTCAAATTTACGGGCAGGCAGATCGCTTACAAGCCGGATTGTGCGGGCGCGCTTTTTAAGGTGCCGCTTCCAGCCCTGAGCAAGACGGTCCTTGTCTGAGGAGCGCTCCTCTATGCGCTTGAGGTCAAAATAGCCGAAGTGAAGGAGATAGAGGTCCTTCGCTATATGGAAGTTATGCTCCCTAACCCTGTGGAAGCCGCTTCCCCAGAAAAGAGGCTTTGCAAGGATTGACGCCTTTGTGTATCGCGTCCCTATCTGGGCATAATGGCGCTGGGAAAGGAAAGGTTCATCCTCACGGATATCAGTTTCAACACCAACTTTCTGGCCGAAGTCAAGGCCGAGGGGCGACAGCGAATCCTTTATCTTAACCCCGCTCAGATACTCCTGAAGCGTTTTTCCAAGCTTAGGGTCCACCACAATGAATTCATCGGCATCTGTTCCGATCACAAGGTCATAGCCGTTGGAGAAGAGCTCTGCGGCCTTCCAGGAAAGAAACTGCACCCTGCCTTTGTCGTTGGACACAACGTCCTTGCCTATCTTCTGGATGGTTGCAGCGTGCACGCCACGGCAATAATCCGGGATTACCTGATCCAGGCCGTCAAAGAACACGTAGAGGTTTTCCCTGCCAAGCTCACGTCCATAGTACTGGACCCACTTCCGTAGGAAAAAGTCGTCGTTACGGACCATAGTCATTGCGGCTATCTTTTTCATAAGTATCTGGCTGTAAATGTTTTACCTTGTTTCTTAAGATCTTCAGGCGTGCCTTCAAACACCACTTCCCCTCCCCTGTCTCCGGCGTCCGGGCCCAGGTCTATCACCCAGTCCGCGGCCCTTATGACGTCCAGGTTATGCTCCACCACCAGCACGGTGTGGCCCTTGCCGATAAGGGCATCAAACGCCCTCAGGAGCTTCTGTACGTCGTGGAAATGGAGGCCTGTTGTGGGCTCGTCGAAGATGAAGAGTATCCTGTCACGGGAGCCCTCGCTGATAGAGAGGAAGTACGCCAGTTTGATGCGCTGGCTCTCACCTCCGGAGAGGGTGCTGGAAGGCTGCCCAAGCTTGATGTATCCAAGCCCCACGTCCACAAGGGGCTGGAGCTTTGCGGCAATGGCCTTGGCCTCATCCTCTTTCTGGGCCCCGAAAAACGCTATGGCTTCATCCACGCTAAGGTCCAGTATGTCGCTCACGTTCAGGCCCTTGTAGTTCACTTCCAGGATTTCCGGCTTGAAGCGCTTGCCGCCGCAGGATTCGCAAACCATAGTAACATCGGCCATGAACTGCATGCCGATTTTGACAAAACCGTCTCCCTGGCACTCCGGGCACCTGCCGCCCTCCTGGTTGAAGGAGAAATATGACGGCGTAAAGCCGTTTATGCGGGCGTACTGCTGTTGCGAAAGGAGCTTCCGGATATCGTCGTAGACCTTGAGATATGTGACGGCATTGCTTCTGGAACTTTTGCCGATGGGGTTCTGATCCACGTACTCCACGCGGGTGATGCGGCTGAGGTCACCCTCCAGGCCCTTGAAAGTGCCCGGGACGTCCCCGGTCTCATTGAGGCGGCGGTGCATTGCGGGATACAGTATGTCACCCACCAGGGAGCTCTTTCCGCTGCCGGAAACGCCGCTCACCACCGTGAAAACGTTGAGCGGGATGCGCACATCTATGTCCTTCAGGTTATTCTGCATGGCGCCCTTTATGGTAATGGAATACCTCCAGGGGTTCTTTTCCCTTCTGTACTGCTCCCTTTGGCCGAAGAGGTACTGCAGGGTCAATGACTTTTCTATTTGAGATGCACTCGCTTTGCTCGGCATGACAGTTGGCCCACTGAACACCACCTCGCCGCCGTTAATGCCGGCGCGGGGACCAAGGTCAATGAGGTAATCCGCGGCCTTGATGATTTCAGGGTCATGTTCCACCACAACAACCGTGTTTCCTATGTCCCTGAGTCGCCTCAGGACCGCAATGAGCCTGTCCGTATCCCTTGGATGAAGGCCGATTGAAGGCTCATCCAGGATGTACATGGACCCCACCAGGGAACTTCCCAGCGCCGTCACAAGGTTCACCCTCTGGCTCTCACCGCCGGAAAGGGTATTCATAGTGCGGCTTAGCATGAGATACCCCAGACCCACGTCCTCAATGCACTGCAAACGGTATTTAATCTCCTCAATTGTTTTACCTGCAATCTGCCGCTCATACTCTGAGAAATGAGATACACTCGCTTCGCTCGGTATGACAGTATTTGCCGTTTTATTTGTCATACCGAGGTCCGGAGGACCGAGCGTATCTCCTATCCACTTTAGGAGTTCTTCCACA
>JAFZML010000066.1 GCA_017553255.1 Bacteroidales bacterium
ATTGCCTTCCTTATAAAGTATACGCGTGGATATGCGCGCGATGCGGGTGGAATCTGCCTTAATGGTCACTTTCTGGTACACCATTGCACGGCTCCCTTCCGGGACGGCGGTGATGAAGGTGCCCCAGTGGGCCACGGACGTTTTTTCAGTCTTTGTGAGCCATACGTTGCGGTAAATACCGCCGCCGGGGTACCAGCGGGAGCTTTCCGGCTTGTTGTCCAGCACTATCTCAATGCGGTTTTTACCCTCCGTGAGGCGGCCCGTGAGATCCACGGCCCAGCTGGAATAACCGTATGCCCAGCCTCCGGCCTTTACGCCGTTCACAAATACTGAGGCGTTGGACATGGCGCCGTCCACTTCAAGACGGATGTCCTTTGTGAGGTCTTCTGCGCTAACAGTGAGGGTTTTTCCGTAGCGGGCCTTGCCCCACCAGGCAAGCTTTCCGGTTTCTCCGGGGTATTCCTGATGGAATTCCCCTTCCACGCCCCAGTCGTGCGGAAGGTCCAACGTCTTTGTGGCGCCGTCCTTGGTGAAAGACCAGCCATCGTTCCAAAGTTCCCGGCCAGCCGGCTGCGCCGCGGCGGATATTGCAGCAGCAAGTAGTGCTATTATGGTTATGGATCTTTTCATATCTAGGCCTCGGATAGCTGGAGTTTGATGAGATCCCGTTTGAGGTCCGGGCCATAGGCGTAGGCGCCAACGTCTATGCTGTCAAGAAGGTACAGGTCACTGCCCTTAAACAGCGTGCCTTCTGCGGCGGTTCTGATTTCAAGGGCCTTGTCCATGGATTCTTTGGGAATCACAAGGTGGCATGGAATGACGTACGCAATTGGATTGTAGGCCACAACGTGGGCTACGGGTCTAACGCCCTGGGGAACTCCCACCAGGGCGGCAAGCTCTGAGTAGCTGTAGAGCTTTCGGGGAAGGTCAAAGAGCGTTTTCCACACTTTGAGCTGGAAAGGCGTGCCGAATGGCATGAGGTCTTCCCACTTCAGGAACTTTGCGAATTCCTGGAGCTCTGCGGTGGAAATCTTGCGGGTCCCGACGCTTCCAACCTTGGCGGGGTCAAGTGCGGCCACTTCCGCCCCAATCCTTGCCAGATGACGGTAGTCAGTGGCAATTGACGCCACTTTACCGTCTATCTCTGTTACAATCCATTGTGTTTTCATAATCAAACATTTTTAGATTCTTCGCTTCGCTCAGAATGACAGGAAAAAGCTCGGTATGACATGTCTCAAACTACCTTATCTTCCAGGGCAGCCACGGCGGCCTGAATTTTTGCGGTTTGGGCGTCAAGCCAGGCCGAGTCCGGGCCGGAGTCCGGGACGGGGTCCAACTCCACGGGGTCACCTATTGCCAGCTTGTAGCGGTGAGGGAAGTCCCAGTAGGCGTTCCATACGGGAACAACCTTGGCTCCGCTCTTGAGGGCAAGGAGCGCGGCACCGTTCTGGAACTTCAGGAGGCCTTTGCCGGTTTTGTTGCGCTTGCCTTCAGGGAAGATGATTACGCTTTCCCCTTTTCCAAGTGCTTCCAGTGACTCTTCTACCCAGCGGAGTGACGTCTTCTGGCGGTCCAGGGGAATGCACTGGGCGTGGGAGTAGAACTTCCTGGTGAAGTTACTCTTCTCATAGTAGTCCTTTGCTACCAGGGGGCGTATCATCCAGCGGAAGTATTCCACCATCAGGATCACGGGGTCCATAAGGCCAACGTGACGGCACGCATAGATGGTGGCGCCTTCGTGAACGGGCTTGCCGCCGTACACTTTGGGCCGCTGCACAGTATGCACAACGCCCCAGCAGAAGTAGCGGAGGGCTTTATCGGCCAAACTCAGGCGGGCCTCTTTTACCGTTCCGTTCATGCTACAATGACGTTAATCTGCTCTCCGGTAAGCTCCATGGTAAGAGGCAGGGTGCCGGGGATTTCGCCGTCAACTTCAACAATATCGGCCACCTTTCCAAGAGGCTTCACCTCCATCTTCTTGAACTTGCGGGTGATCATTCCCGGCTGTACGGCAAGGTCTCCGGACAGGCAGTGCATCATGAGCATAAGGCCCTTGATGTGGTTCACGCCGGGCATGATGGAGATGTCAAGAAGGCCGTCGTCCCACTTTGTGTCCTGGGCTGTCTGGATGAGGCCATCTCCGCGGTATGTGCCGTTGCCAAGGGTTGCGGTGAAGAGCATGCCCTTGTACGCAACCTCTCCGTCAAGGGTGATTTCCACCTTATGACGCTTGCGGGAAAGGGTGGAATAAGGAGCCACCAGAGTATAGAGGAAGCCGCCTTTGTGGCCTTTTTCCTTGAGTTTGTTGGTGTTGTAGCAAATAGCTGCATCTGTGCCGATACCGCCTATGTTTGCCATTGCAAATACGCCCTGCGGGAAGGTCATCCTTACAACGTCTTCCTTGCCGGTTTTGCCTGCGATGATGGCTGCCACCGCCTGCTCCGTGTCTGCGATTCCGGCAGACCGAATCCAGTCATTACCGGTGCCGTGAGGCAGGACCGCCAGGGTGAAATCGGCCATGGAGGTTTTAGTTTCATCGGCATACCTGAGAAGGCCGGTCAGGACCTCATGCACGGTGCCGTCTCCGCCTGCCGCGATAAATTTGCGGAAGCCCTTTGCCGCAGCCTCTTTTGCCAGCTCAATTGCATGCCCGGCGCGCTCAGTTGCAGCAACTTCCACTTCAAGGCCTGCTTTGGTGAGTTTCTCATGAGACTTGTTCCAGGCGTCTCCGGTAGAGGCCGATGCACTCTTGGGATTGCCTATCATCATCCATTTTTCCATAGGTATCAGATTTTAGTTAAAGTTATAATATCAATGTTAGGGTAGCCTCCAAGGCGGAAAGCAAAGGCGCTTCCTAGGCCCGCGGTCACATACAGCAGCCTGCTACCTTCTTCATACAGGCCGGCCGATTCATGAAGCCTCCAGTGGTTTGGGTGAAGGCCGGTAAGTTTGTATTTCAGTCCGTGCGTGTGCCCGGAAAGCGTAAGGTCTATGTTGGTGCCGGGAAGGACTTCGTTGCGCCAATGGGTGGGGTCATGGCTTAAGAGGATTTTGAAGGCATCTTTTGGGACGCCCTGCATGGCCTTGGCAAGGTCTCCGCCTACTTTACGGAAATACGGATTTGTGGTGATATTGTCCACTCCCACCAGCGTAATGCCCTGGGGCAGCTGTATGCTTTCGTTTCTAAGCACCGTCCAGCCAAGTTCCCTTTCAAAGGCTTCCAGCCTGGCCATGTCTTCTTTCCGTGAAGCCTCATTGGAATCATGCGGCCCGTGAAGAAGGAAATCATGGTTGCCCAGTATAGAATACACCTTGGCCTTCAGTTTCAGAAGCGTTTCCTTATAGCTAAGCGCCTCCTTTGACTCAAAGTTCACAAGGTCTCCGGAGAAAAGGATGAGGTCCGGATTCAGTTCATTGACTTTGTCTATGATTCTCCGGATATAGCTGCTGCTGGTGCCGAAGGACCCAAGGTGAAAATCCGCAATGTGGCATATCCTGAGGCCGTTTGCCGCTGCCGGCAGATTATCAAAGGAGAGCCCCGTCTCCTTCACCACCAGATGCCTTGTCACATAGAAGATAAAGGTGATAAAGAAGGCCGACACCACCGCCCCTATACCCACAGCCCACGCCGCCGGTAATATAAGGCCGGTTAGCGCCGTGAGGAACTTAGGGAACTCAAAGATAAAAATGAGGTAGGAGAACACCCTCAGGGAATTAGCGTAATGCTTTCCCGCGCCGATGAATGGTAGGCACAGCCCCGCCGCTGCTGTGGGTGCAGCCATAGCCGCCAAAGCCCACCACGGCGCACCCTTCAGGAGCGTGAGGCCAATCACTGTATCTGCCACCACCCCGAAGAGCACCCAAAACAGCACGTATGTCCTGAATTTCATTGGTTTTCTACGTGTTATCCAGTTTTACAAATATAGTAAAAATTTTGGTTTTTTGTGCCCGGCCCTGCTGCTGCAGGATGCCCTATGCCCTTCGGGCCGGTACGCGCCTTCGGCGCTATCCCTCCCATGCGCCGGTGCTTCGCACCAGCTTTGGGCCCCTCCCGTTCACGAAGACACGGGCGTCTACGCCGCCCGAATGGCACAGGGCACTCCTGCCACCGCCGTTGAGCACGAAAAAGGGGCAAAAACGCGCTTATCACCCACAAAAACCGTTTGATAAGCACAAAAACTCCCTCAAAACGTACTTAACGCTACAGCGTCATGCCCGCCCCCGTTCCGTCATGCCCGGCTTGACCGGGCATCTGCTTCCCCGGGACGGAAGGGACAGGCCGGGGGGACTCCGGTCGCTTCGCTCCCTCCGGCCCCTCCCAGGCGCAGGTGCTTCGCACCAGCTTTGGGCCCCTCCCCCTACCCTTGTGCGGGGGTGCACAAGCCCCCCGCCCTGTCCCTTCCGCTCCCCGCCACCGCGCCCGTGGAGCCAAACCGCTCACTATCAGCCACTTACACAAAAGAGGGTACCGGAAATCCAGCACCCTCGTTTACATATTTGACTGACTTTCAGTCAGTTACTTCCACGGCCTATTCTACAGTCACATTTCCCGCGCAAGTGGTAGGGTTGTAGAAGATGGTAAGGGTTTGACCAGCTTTCACATTAACAACATAGTCACTTGAAGGCCAGGCATAATCCCAAGAATTATCCTTTGTTACCTTGAACGCAACACCATCCTCGTCAGCGGGACAAACATAAGAAATTTGATATGTACCGTTACCGAGATCCGTCATAAGGTTGGCATTGTTTCCGGTATCCCAGGTTGTTCCAAAGAGAACTGAACTGTTTCCCGCGACCCTGTATTTAGGGGTAATATCGCAAACAACCTTAATTGAAGGAACTGCAGGATAGAAGTACACCTCTACATCACTTCCGTCAGTTTTAAATACGAAGTTGCCGCTTAATTCTCCGCCCCAGCTTTCTGCCCAACTGTGGTTCTTCACAACCTTGAACTGATAGCTCTCTGCGGCAGAAACACTGGTAAACTTCTTATAATAAACTCCATCTGAGACTTCCTCCATATCGTTATCTGTATCTGTAGTGTCCCAGCCACTTCCACACAAGCCAGCTTCTCCAGCTACTGTATACATGTCAAATTCATCTACAGCTATTGAATTGGCGCCATAATTAAATTTGATAGTAATACCACCGCCGACCTTGGTTATAGACTTTGTATAATTCTCTCCATCCGGCCATTCTGTTCCCCACGCATGATTCTGCACAACTTTTAAATTTATAAAATCTGGAGCGTTACTATAGGTTTTCTTATACAAGCCATCCGTATCCAGAGTCATATCGTTGTTGGTGTCTGCCACATCCCAAGAAGAGCCAAATAATGCAACTTGTTCTCCAGCAATTGTATAAGTAGGAAGTGACAGCTCTGCCATATTCAGAAGAGTGGGACTGGTAGATAAGTCATAGCCAGTTACGGTTGTTTTCTTAAAGTACTGGGCTGTTGTTCCGGAAAGGGCAATAGTGAACCCCGCATCATAATTCACATTGGGGACGGAGAGAGAGATATCCTTACCCGCATCAGCAGCTGTGACGGGTCTCTTGATATAGATTTCATCTAAGCCACCTCCGTTCAATACAGGGACATCACCTGAAAAACCGAAATTACCACCGTCCCAAGTTGAGGCATCGTTGGTCCAGAACTCAAGATATCCGTCAATAGGGATGTCATCAATCTTTATATTGATGATTGAACCAATATGGTAGAAATTAAGAGTGCCGCTGTAAACCATGGCTACCACGACAGGGCCATTTGCCAGGCCAAAATCCTTAATCTTTGAGTCTGAATCAAAAGGAGCGTTAGAAGCAGCCAGCCAATCACCGGCTTCAACGGTAATTGTTCCCGCAGCGGCGTTGTAAGTACCGGTAGCGGAGTTGGCGAGCATATCCACAAAATAAATGGACTCACCGTCCTCCCAGCCGAAAACACCGGTTCTGGAAAGCGTTGCTTTGGTGTCTGTTGATATAACATCATCGTGAGCCACCACCTTAAAGGTCATGTACTCTTTACCGTCAATGGTGGTTCTTTCTACCTGGGCAGCTTCCTTGGCGCATCCTGCAAGTGCAAGGACTGCAGCCGCAAAAATCATTATCTTTTTCATACCTGATTCAATTTAGATGTTTACCAAGCTGCACCGACTTCGCCGCCGATGATGTTTTCATTGTCAATTTTTGCCGGACCAGTTATGGCCGAAGGGAGAAAAACAGTGTCTGAACCAGTAAGGATATTACCTTCCAGTCTGGTTTCCACAATCTCCATGTGAGGAGATTCATAGTTGATTTTTTTACTCATAATAATATTGGTTTTGTTTTATTTTGTTCCAAAAATGCGGTCACCGGCGTCTCCAAGGCCAGGGACAATGTAGGCGTTTTCATTGAGGCGCTCATCCACGGCGGCAAGGTAGATGTCTACGTCCGGGTGCTCCTTCTGGACGCGGGCAATGCCTTCGGGGGCGCCAACAAGGCACATGAGGCGGATATTATTGCAGCCGCGCTCCTTGAGCATTGCAATGGCGTCGCAGGCGCTGCCGCCGGTTGCCAGCATAGGGTCTGTGACAATCACAAGGCGCTTCTGGACGTCTTCCGGAAGCTTGCAGTAATAGACCACGGGCTCATGGGTTTCCTCATTGCGGTACAGGCCGATATGCCCCACCTTTGCAACGGGAACCAGGGTGCGGATGCCGTCCACCATTCCAAGGCCGGCACGAAGGATGGGAACCACGGCCAGTTTTCGGCCGGTAATCCTTTTGGCGGTCATCTTGCAGATGGGAGTCTCAATGGGAATATCCTCAAGCGGAAGGTCACGGGTGATCTCATAACCCATAAGGAGGGCAATTTCCTGAAGCAGTTCACGGAAATCCTTGGAACCGGTTTCCTTCTTGCGCATGATCGTGAGCTTGTGCTGGATCATGGGATGGTCAATTACGTGCAGTGTACTCATATCTGGTTAATTATATCGTGCAAATATAATGATTATTTGTATATGGTGTACCACAAAAAAGCCCCTCCGGACGGAAGGGCTTGGAAAACAGTTTAAATGGCCGAAGATTACTGCTGAGCGGCAGCTGCTTCAACCTCCTTCACCATGTCCTCAGAGGCGCTGATGTAGATTTCTACGCGGCGATTCTGTTTGCGGCCGGCCTCGGTCTCATTATCGGCCACGGGGAAATTGTAGGAAAGGCCCTCTGCGGCGATGCGGTCCTTGTCGATACCCTTCTTGATGAGGTAGCTTGAAACCGCAGCGGCGCGCTGGTTGGAAACCTTCTGGTTGGCTTCCTCAGAGCCGATGTTGTCTGTGTGGCCGTAAACGTTGATGTTTGCAAGAGGCATATCGGCCATATCAGTTGTGAACTTATCCAGCTCCTTCTTGGCCTCGGCCTTAAGGGTGGACTTGTTGAAGTCGAAGAGGATGCCGTTGTCGAAGGTGACTTTGATGGCCTTGAGGCCGTTTACGTCTGTGGTGGTTTCCACCTGGGCGTTCTCAAGCTCTGCGAGCTCCCTGGCCTTCTTGTCCATAGCATTGCCGATAAGGGCACCTGTGCCTGCGCCAACTGCAGTACCAACTGCTGCGCCGATGGCTGCGCCTTCACCGTTCTGGCCAATCAGATAGCCGATACCTGCGCCAAGGACAGCACCCGCACCAGAGCCGATGAGGGAGCCCTTGCCAAGGTTTGACATGCCGCAGCTGAGAACGATCACGCCGCAAAGGAGAATGGAAATAACTTTTTTCATATTAATGTGGTTTTAAGTGTTGTTTCTGCGTCATACAAATTTAAGGATTATTTCCCTGAAAAAAAATATTAAAAAAATTTGCAAGTTCAGATTTTTGCCGTATCTTTGCAGTCCCGTTCTTCGAACCAATGCAGAACGGTTTTGCGGAAATAGCTCAGTTGGTAGAGCACGACCTTGCCAAGGTCGGGGTCGCGAGTTCGAGTCTCGTTTTCCGCTCAAAAGAAGCACTTCAGCTAAAGTTGAGGTGCTTTTTCGCATAATTAAACCTGACCTATGCCTGAAGAGGAAATCAAACAGGAAGTTGCCGTCCGGAAAAAACGTTTCTGGGACGGTGAAGTGTGGAGAGCCATAAAGTATGCCCTTATATCGGCAAGCGCCGGGGCCATTGAGTTCCTGGTGTTCACCCTTCTGAATGAGCTCACCACCTGGAGATACTGGCCCTGCTATCTCATAGCTCTCATCATATCCATTATCTGGAACTTCTACATCAACAGGCGCTTCACCTTCAAGAGCGACGTGGGTGCCGCAGGAGCCCTCCTGAAGATAGCCGGATATTACGCCATTTTCACCCCCGTGAGCACATGGGGCGGAGATTATCTGGCCGAAACCCTTGGCTGGAACGAATACCTTGTTACCGTTCTCAACCTCTTTGCCAATCTCATTACGGAATACACCTTCCAGCGTCTGGTGGTGTACGGAAATAAAGTGGACAACCGCAAAAAGTAAGTAATAATTCAGTATCTTTGTAATATGAGAAAGATACTGATTCTAATGACCTTACTTACCAGTTTGAGCCAGGCTTGGGCCTGGGACGGCATCCCCGTGGTGGGGGCGCAGGTTTTCATTGAACCCGGACAATCGGCCGGAGAAGTTGACGGATGGTTCCGGACCTTGAAGGAAAACGGCATGGAGGTGTGCCGCATCCGTCTTTTCGAAGAATATATCCACACTGAAGATGGCTGGGACTTCAGCCTTTTTGACCGTGCGTTTGACGCTGCCGAAAGGAATGGCATCAAAATCTTCCTCACGCTTTTCCCTGCAGACCCTGACAGGTCAATAGGAGGATTCAAATTTCCGTTCACAGATGCCCATGAGGCCGATATCGCCACATACATCAAGGAAGTGGTGACGCATTACAAAGGGCATCCGAACCTCCTTGGGTGGGTGCTTCTCAACGAACCCGGCACGGAGGGCGTAATCCCGGACACGCCATACACAAAGGCGCATTTTGAGAAGTGGAAGGCCGCGCAGCCGGCCTGGCAGAGCAAGGGCTATGCAAGGCTTATGGATTTTGAGAAGGAGGCCTTCCTGGTAGACCATACCACGGAATATCTTGGCTGGCTGGCGGCGGAAATCCGTAAATATGACAAGGACCACGAGCTCCACGTGAACAACCACCAGATATTTGACAACATTGCGGAATATGACTTCCCGGCATGGAGGCAGCACCTGACGTCGCTGGGAGCATCGGCCCATGCAAGCTGGCACTTTGGATATTTCCGGAGGGAGCAATATGCTGTTGCAATGTCTGCCAACTGCCACATTGTGCGCTCCGGCGCAGGCCCTATCCCCTTCTGGGTAACGGAACTGCAGGGCGGTAACAATACTTACAGCGCCAGGAAGCCTTTCTGCCCCACTGCCGATGAAATAACCCAGTGGATGTGGACAAGCATCACCGCCGGAATCAGCGGCCTCATTTTCTGGTCCCTCAACCCCCGTGCGGTTGGCGGAGAAGCCGGAGAATGGGGGCTGGTGAACTTCCAGAACGGGCCCTCAGACAGGCTCCTGGCGGCAAGGGAGGTTATAGAGGTGATGCACAAGTATCCGGAGGTATTTTCCAAGTTGGAACCTTCTGAGAGCAATATCAGCCTCATTTACCTGCGCGAATCCCTTTGGGCGGAAAAGAAAGTCCAGCTTGGAGACCTTTCAGATCCCACCTACGAGGGCCGTCATCAGGGCGGCGTAATAAAATCCGTCCTTGGAATATATGAGATGCTGCTTGAGGGCGGCATAGATCCAACTTTGGCCGAATTTGGGGAATATGACTGGAGCCAGGACAGCTACAAGGGGAAGACCATTATCCTTGCAAATCAGGTGTGCCTCCCGGAGCGCAGTTGGGAGCCTCTGAGGCAATTTGTAGCAAAGGGCGGAAAACTCATTGTGGAGGGCCTCACAGGGTATTACGACGACGACATGCGCTGCCGTTTCCAAAC
>JAFZML010000067.1 GCA_017553255.1 Bacteroidales bacterium
GGGATGTAGGCATTGACCTCTTTGGCGTTAGAAAGACGGACACGGGCTACCTTACGCATAGCTGAGTTCGGCTTTTTAGGCGTGGTGGTGTACACACGCAGACATACGCCACGCTTCTGAGGGCATGCATCCAACGCACGAGACTTGCTTTTTACTTCAAGAGCCTCGCGTCCTTTACGGACAAGTTGTTGAATTGTAGGCATAAATGTTTGTTAATAAATAAATTATAGTTACAGTCCATTTTGAAGGGCTTATGTCCCCGCAAAATGGGCTGCAAAGATAAGAAAAATATTTTAATTCACAAAATCCTACCGGAGAAACGGCTTCAGCTTATCCCAGGACACGGTTACGCTGAGCGGGCCGAATGCATGGGGAAGGACGTCGTCCGGCTGGAAAATCCACTGGACGCCCTCCTCGGAGACGGAGAAATTGCCGTTTGGCACAATGTATTCCATCTCCAGGAACTCCAGGATGTCAGGGTTATCGGCCTCAAGGTCTGCTTTCACCCTCTCACGCATAAGCTCTGCCACCGGGGCCGAATAACCATCGGCAAAAATGTCACTCTCCGTGACGGTGTCTCCGGTTTTGGCGTCGAAGACTATCTGGGAATAGGTGGAATAGCCGTGCGCGCCGCCCCTGTAGCAGTAATAGCTCACAAGGTAGTTCCTCCAGCCCTTGTACTTTTTAGTGAATTCCCCTGTGAGGAAATCTTCCCAGGAAAGGACCGGAAGCTCCCCTATCATGCCGGAATTCTCAGTGATATACTCATCAATGAGGTTCTCACGGTACTGGGCGGCCGTTTCCTCAAGAGGGCCGATATCCGTATTCTCCATGTCGAAGGCCGTGCCCACAATGGAGGCGTTCATCTTTTCCATAGCCGGGATAAGCATGCCGGAAGAGGCATACTGGATGGACACCTTGAAAAAGAGGGAATCCTCCACTGAGCCCTCCAGGGGCATAATCATCTCATCCTGATAAACGCCTGCCCTGAAACGGTCACAGGAAACAAGCGCCAGTGCGGCTAAAAGGAGGGGAACAAACTTTCTCATAATGTTATCTTAACTTTTTTAAGTCCTTTACTCTTGGCCGATACAGTTATGGGGCCGCGGTCCAGCCGCCGCACTATAACGGAAGCCTTTCCGGCAAATGCGGGAAGCTCATGGCTGAAGAACGGCACGTGGGAGGTGGGGTCACCGGCATCCGTTGCCAGAATCTCTCCGTTACCGCTCACTTCAAAGCTTATTAAGGCCGATGAATCCGGGCACAGCACCCCGTTCTTATCCGTAACATCCACCGTCACGTAAATGAGGTCCTTTCCGGCATAGTCCACCGCCGCTGCAAGCTTTGCGGGTTTTCCGGAAGTCTCAACCACGTCACGGGCCCATTCAAGGCCGTTTTTATAGCATACCACCTCCAGCTTTCCGGGGGCGTAGAACACCCTGTCCCAAACTATGCGGTAGCCGGTGCGCTGCTTTCGGCCTTTGGAAACTCCGTTAAGGAAAAGCTCCGCCTCGTCTCCGTTGGTATACACATGCACGGGCGTTGCAACGCCTTCCCTGCCCGGCCAGTTCCAATGAGGGAGGATGTGGGCTACGGGGATATCCTTGCGCCATCGGGCCTGGTACAGCCAGAAGCGGTCCTTGGGGAAGCCCGCAAGGTCCATAATGCCAAAGTATGAGCTGCGGGAAGGAAGAGGGACATCGGCAATTTCCTGGCCCCAGGCGGCAACCATCTTCTTGTAGGCCTCTTTCTCTTCCTCCGTGTGGAAATTGGTGAGGACTGAAGGGTCCATGTTGAAGGGAGTGGGCTCTCCAAGGTAATCATAGCCGGTCCAGACAAACTCTCCGGCGCACTCCGGGACTTTGTCTTCATATTGCCACTCAAAATCCGGCTTTGAAGCCCAGCCGGGGGCGTAGAGGTCATAGGAGCTTACCTGGAACGGGGCTTCCATGGTCCAGCCCTTGTCCTTTTCCTCCTGCACGGGGAAAAGGTAATATCCGCGTGTGGATATGCAGGATGCGGTTTCTGAGCCATACACCGGCTGAGATGGATGCTGGTCCACAAACTCCTGATAAAGGTGAGGCTTGTAGTTGAAGCCATAAACGTCTATTGTGCTGGAATAGCCAGTAAATGCCGCGCCGGGGTTGTCGTTGCCAGCCGTTGTGAGGCGCGTAGGGTCCTCCCTGTGGCAAAGCTCAGTGAGCCTGCGGGGAATGTCCCATTTTTCAGGCCAGCCCTGTTCTCCGCATTCATTCCCTATGCTCCAGACAATAACGCTGGGATGATTGCGGTCACGGTGAATCATTGCCGTGAGGTCTTTTTCCACCCATTCATCAAAGAGACTTGCATAGCCGTTCTCCTTCTTTGGCACCGTCCAGGTATCCGTGAGCTCATCTATTGCCAGGAAGCCCATGGCGTCACACATATCCAGAAGCTCCGGTGCGGGAGGGTTGTGGCTGAAGCGTATGGCGTTGCAGCCCATTTCCTTTAGCTTAAGAAGCCTCCGTTCCCAGGCATCCGGGTTCCAGGCCGCGCCAAGGGCTCCGGCGTCGTGGTGCAGGCATACGCCCTTAAGGAAGGTGTGCCTGCCGTTGAGGTAGAAGCCGTCCGGGCGCCATTCGGCCTTCCTTATGCCGAAAGGCGTTTCATATACGTCCCTGGTGTGCTCTGTTTCAACCACGGAGCGGGCAATGTACATCTGAGGGTTCTCCGGACTCCAGAGGCGGGGATTTATTATTTCAAAGTCCTGGACCTCCGTGCGGCCGTCATAAGCCTCTATCACGGAACGGGTTTCAGCCACCACATACTCCGCATTGCCTTCCTTATAAAGTATACGCGTGGATATGCGCGCGATGCGGGTGGAATCTGCCTTAATGGTCACTTTCTGGTACACCATTGCACGGCTCCCTTCCGGGACGGCGGTGATGAAGGTGCCC
>JAFZML010000068.1 GCA_017553255.1 Bacteroidales bacterium
ATGACCTGGGTCTACATCCTCATCTATGACATCTGGAACTTCGCCTACACCTACAACTGCCTGCCCACCCACAGCTGGTACTGCGGCGTAGCCCTGCTGCTGGCTCCTACCGTGGCAGCCCTTCTGTGGAACCGTGGCGGCTGGATCCAGAACCGTGCAAATACCCTTGCCATCTGGTGCATGTTCGCACAGGTATTCCCTCTGTTCCAGGAAACCTTCATGAACGGAAAGCAGTGGTTCTCCTGGGCCACCCTTCCCGTGCTGTATCCCAATGGTGCAGAAACCGTTTCACAGCTTTACAATGCAGCCGGCATTACCGCCACAACCGTGACTCCGGAGATTATCGGCACCACGGTAGAACCTTCCGTTGTAGCTGCAAATCCTTCAATGATGGTATTCATCAGCGCACTTGCCCTTGTAACCAACATTGCAGCCCTGTGCTGGATCATTGCCATCTCCCGCAAGCGTCACATCAATCCTTACAAGGAAGACGTCTTTGTGGATCAGAAGTACTACAAGGATGCAATGGCCCGTGCCGTTGTGGACTAATTGCTTAAGAATCAATCATTTATGAAAAGTCGGGTGCACCGTGAGGTGCACCCGACTTCTTGTAAGTGCCTGAGGGTCAGGGTGTTCCTGGCCAGAAGTCAGAGCTTCTTTATTTTGCGGATAGGATCACAGGTAAGGCCTATTCCAAGTTTGTTGAAGGTTTTGCGGTCTACCTCTGACAGCATTACGGTGGAGTGGACCTGGGCGCCTTTGAGACCCGGGAGCTGGTCCAGGGCCAGTTTACAGTTTTCATCTATGAGGCTCATCATGGAGATGGCTACAAGTACTTCATCAGTGTGAAGGCGTGGATTGTGGCCGTGGAGGTACGTGACCTTGGTCTTCTGGATGGGAGCAATCATCTGCTGAGGTATGAGCTTCACGTTGTGGGCTATGCCTGCAAGGTGCTTCAGGGCATTCAGGAGAAGTGCGCTGCTGGGGCCAAGGAGAGGTGAAGTCTCACCGGTGAGGATGGTCCCGTCTTCAAGCTCTATTGCAGCGGCAGCAAGACCGGATTTGTCTGTACGTTCCTTTGCCGCCACCGTGGTGTTTCTATCGGCCGTAGTAAGCTTGGCCTTCTTCATTACAAGGGCGTTCTTGTTTACCTCACCTTCCGTGGCCTTTCCATCGGCAAAATTGCAAAGGGCGGTGTAGTAGCGCCTGATTATTTCCTGGCAGGAGGCTTCACGGCATACTTCGTCGTCACTGATGCAGGAGCCTATCATATTCACGCCCATGTCCGTGGGGGATTTGTAGGGGGATTCTCCGTAGATGTCCTCGAAGATGGTGTTCATCACGGGGAATATCTCAATGTCCCTGTTGTAGTTCACGGCCGTTTCTCCATAGGCTTCCAGGTGGAAGGGGTCAATCATGTTTACGTCGTCAAGATCTGCGGTAGCGCTCTCGTAGGCCATGTTCACGGGGTGGGTGAGAGGCATGTTCCATACTGGGAAGGTCTCGAATTTGGCGTATCCGGCCTTGATTCCGCGTTTGTTCTCCTGATACAGCTGACTAAGGCACACGGCCATTTTGCCGCTTCCAGGGCCTGGAGCCGTCACAACCACAAGGGGCTTGGTGGTTTCTACGTAGTCGTTTTTGCCGAATCCGTCCTCAGAGTCAATGAGGGAAACGTTGTTTGGATATCCTTCAATGGTGTGGTGGTAGTACACCTTGATTCCCATGTTTTCCAGGCGCTTGCGGTAGGCCTCGGCACTGGCCTGGCCGTTGAAATGGGTTATTACAACACTGTTTACGCTAAGGTTACGCTCCAGGAACTCATCCCTCAGGCGCAGGACGTCCATATCGTAGGTGATGCCAAGATCCGTGCGGATTTTGTTCTTCTCTATGTCTACGGCGCTGATGACTATAATTATCTCAAGGTCATCCTGCAGCTGCATGAGCATCTGGAGCTTGGAATCTGGCTCAAACCCAGGGAGCACACGGCTGGCGTGGTAGTCGTCAAAAAGCTTCCCGCCAAACTCCATGTACAGTTTGTCCCCGAAGCGCTGGATGCGCTCCTTGATGTGTTCACTTTGGATTTTGAGATATTTGTTGTTGTCGAACCCGTATTTCATAATGCCGATAGCTGTTTTTCAATACGGGATACAAAATTAATCCTTTCCCCTCAAATACGCAAAAAAAGTTAATCGGAAACGAAGAGGGAATCGGCCTTGTCTATATACAGGATACCGTCCAGATGGTCACACTCATGTTGGAAAATGACTGCGGTGAAGCCTTCAACTTCCTCACTTACACGCTCATAGGTGGTAAGGTCCGTATAACTTATGCCGATGCGGCTGTGGCGCTTTACAAGGCCGCGCATTCCGGGCACGGAGAGGCAGCCCTCCCGGCCAAGAACCAGTTCTCCGGCAAGGGAGTCCACCCTTATGTTCACGTAGCCTTCAAAGGGTTCTCCGGGCTTGTCAAAGCGCTGAACCATCACAATGCGGCGGTTAATGCCAACCTGGGGCGCGGCAATTCCCACGCCGTCCTCCGACGGATCCGTTACCGTGTGCAGCATTTTTGCAAGGAGCGTTGCAAGTTCCTCTGATTCCAGCTCCTTCTTTCCAAGGTCTACTGATGGGGTGCGGAGAATGGCGCTGTCCTGGGGAAGGGTAGTGACGTACATCAGGGAGTCTGACGTGCGGATAATCTGACGTTCCTTTGCGGTCCATGCGGGCCTGCAGCCAAGGCACAGGGCCATGGCAAAAAGAAGTATGGGGAATGCTTTTTTCATTGTGAATAATTATTTGCCGATGCAGTGGTGAGCGAATATATCGTGGAGCACGGACTCCGGGGAGAGGCCAAGGTCGTGGCCAAGGATGAGGTTCACGGAAGCTATTGCAGCGCGTAGATCTTCGGCCACAAGATCGGTGGGAATTCCGCTGCGGAGAGCCTGCGCCGTTGCTCTCAGGGAATGGGCCGAAGCAGTGAGCGCTTCATAGTGCCGGAGGTTGGTGACAAGGGTTCCGGATTCTGCCTTCAGGAGGGCTTTTTCAGAGGCCGAAAGGGACTGTTTTAGGGCCTCAAGGCCGAAACCAGTCTTGGCGGATACCGGAAGTATAACCGCTTTAATATCAGACAATGTAACAATATTGTTAGTCAATGTAACAAAATTGTTAATATCGTTTTGCGATAATTTGTCGGCCTTATTGAGAAGGAGGAAGAGGGCGTTTCCATAGCCCTTGGTTTTTCCAAGAAGGAGCTCAAGACTAGCCTTGAAAAGGGGCTCCGGTTGGCTGCAATCCAGGACTCCAAATACTACTTCCGCGGTGGAAATTTTCTGGTATGTACGCTCAATTCCTATCTTCTCAACGCTGTCTTTTGACACCCTGATTCCGGCTGTATCTATGAACCTATATGCCAGTCCGTCTACTTGAAGAATCTCTTCAATTGTGTCACGGGTTGTGCCTTCAACGGAAGAAACAATTGCCCGGTCATCTCCAAGAAGAGCGTTCAGAAGGGAACTCTTTCCGGCGTTAACCGCACCCACAATTGCAACGGGAATACCGCTTTTTATCATATTGCCCGCGCGGAAGGAAGCAGCCAGCTTTTCCACGTGGGAAAGGGTGCCTTCCACAAGCCCGATTAGCTTTTCCCTGTTTGCAAACTCCACGTCTTCCTCACTGAAGTCCAGTTCAAGCTCCAGGAGGGAGGCCATCTCCAGAAGTTCACTCCTGAGGCCTTCCAGTTCCTTGGAGAAACCGCCGCGAAGCTGATTCATGGCAATGCGGTGTGAAGCTTCAGTAGTGGATGAGATAACGTCTGCAACTGCCTCTGCCTGAGCTAAATCCATTTTACCATTTAGGAAAGCACGCTTGGTGAATTCCCCAGGTCCCGCCATACGGCAGCCGACCTGGATAAGAAGCCTTATCAGCTCTGATACTATGTACGTAGAAGCGTGGGTTGATATTTCCACTGAGTCCTCTCCAGTGTAGCTGTGCGGTGCACGGAATACGGAGACAAGGACTGTGTCCAGAAGCGAATCCCCGTCACCTGATACTTCTCCAAAATGGATTGTGTAACCATCTGCTTCAGAGATAGTTCCGGATTTCAATGAAACCACTGCATCAACTGCGCTGAAGGCTTCCGGGCCACTTACACGTATAATGGAAATTGCTCCGGTACCTGGTATGGTGGCCGGAGCAACTATAGTGTCTGAATATAGATTCTTCACTTCGTTCAGAATGACATTTTTGAGATTCCCGGTCAAGCCGGGAATGACGAGTTAATCGTACCTGCTGAATTTGGACATGTTGTCTATGAGGTCCTTGTTGGTCTTAAACTCATCCATGTGCTGCTGCATCCAGGTCATGGCCTCTACGGGGTTCATGTCACTGAGAAGTTTGCGGAGTATCCAGATGCGGTTGAGCGTGTACTGGTCATAGAGGAGGTCATCCCTACGGGTAGAGGAAAGAATGAGGTTGACGGCGGGGAAGATACGCTTGTTGGACAGGTTGCGGTCCAGCTGGAGTTCCATGTTGCCGGTGCCCTTGAATTCCTCAAAGATTACGTCGTCCATCTTGGAGCCGGTTTCAGTGAGGGCAGTGGCAAGGATGGTGAGTGAGCCGCCGCCTTCAATGTTACGGGCTGCGCCAAAGAAACGCTTGGGTTTCTGGAGGGCGTTGGCGTCTACGCCGCCGGTAAGAACCTTACCTGAAGCAGGCTGTACGGTGTTGTATGCGCGTGCAAGACGTGTTATGGAATCCAGGAGGATCACTACGTCGTGGCCGCATTCCACAAGCCTGCGGGCCTTGTCAAGCACCATATTGGCAACCTTGACGTGGCGCTCTGCGGGTTCATCGAAGGTGGAGGCGACAACCTCGGCCTTAACGCTGCGCTGCATGTCCGTCACTTCCTCCGGGCGCTCATCTATGAGGAGAACAATCTCATATACCTCCGGGTGATTATCCGCGATGGCGTTGGCAATAGCCTTGAGGAGCATGGTTTTACCGGTTTTGGGTTGCGCAACTATGAGGCCGCGCTGGCCCTTGCCGATAGGCGTGAACATATCCACAACCCTTATACTCTGGTCTTTTTCATGGCCGTGGCCAAGGAGATTGAATTTCTCTGTGGGGAACAGGGGAGTAAGGAAGTCGAACGGTACCCTGTCACGGACAAATTCCGGGGTGCGGCCGTTGATGAATTTGATGCGCACCAGAGGGAAATATTTGTCTCCCTCACGCGGAGGACGGATTTCACCGGTTACGGTGTCTCCGTTCTTTAGCGCGTTCTGCTTTATCTGCTGCTGGGAAACGTAGATATCGTCCGGGCTGTTCAGGTAATTATAATCCGACGAGCGCAGGAATCCATAGCCGTCCGGCATTATTTCAAGCACGCCGGTGGCCTCTACTGAACCCTCAAATTCTATTCTGCGTGGCTTTTCTGGCTGCTTCTCCGGCTGTTTTTCCGCTTGTTTTTCCGGCTGCTTTTCCTGAGCGGGCTTATCCTGATGTTTGGCTTTTTTGGCCTTTTTGGACTCCTGTGCGGCGGGCTGCTGGTCCTGGTTGGCTTCATCTTCCTTCAGGTCCTCGAAGAGGTTCTGGATGAAGGTTTTGGGTGCAGGTTCTGCCGATGGAGCCTGTGCCTCCGGGGCTGCCTTGGGCTTGCGGCCGCGCTTTTTGGCGGCGGGCTTTACGGCGGAGTCCTCAGAGGGCTTTGCCTCCACGGGTTTAGCCTCAGGTTTGGGTTCCGGCTTAACCTCAGGTTTAGGCTGTTCCGTCTTTGCGGCAGGGGCCTCCTTCTTGGGCCTTCCGCGTTTTTTTGCCGCAGGTTTTGCCTCTACGGGCTTTTTGGACTCAATTTCCGCCTCTGTGTCAAGGATGGCGAATCCCAGGGTGGGGAGATCCATTTTTGCGGCACCTTTAATATTCAGTTTTTCACCAAGCGCTCTGAGCTCTGATTCGCTCATAGCGTTCAATTCAGACAATTTATGGGGCATAAAAATGTAGAATATATTTCAAGTAAAGATGGCACCCCGAACGGTTTGCCAGTGCAAAGATAGCAATAATTGATGAATTAACAAATACTTTCTTCAAAAGTCCCTCCCCCGAGGGGAGGGGTTTCGGGAGGGGGTAACGTAGACGAAGTCTTTCTTACATGGGCAATTGCTCACTTGAGCATATTGTCCATGTAAGAATCGGATTTTTTAAATCTTAAGAGGTCTGCCAGGGCCGATGCATTTGCGGCAATACGGAAGCTGTAGCTCTTCCACTGGCCCATAGGCACCCAGGATAGGGCTATGTTGAAGCAGTGGAGGTCATAGGAAGCGCTTAGCTGCGTGGTTGTGAACTTCATAGCCATCAGATCAAAACCGGAAGTGGCCTGGATGCTGAGGCGCGGGGTGAGCTTTATGTTGCCGCTGATATTTACCGTTTGAGTGAATCTCTTGTTTTCTATCAGCTCCTTTGTGGTACTCTGGTAGGAGTAGCTCTTGGAGTAATTGAAGCTGTAGCTGAAATTCACGCTCCACGGGGCATTGGAGTTCATATAATACACGTAACCGCCGGGGATGTATTCTCCGGTGAGGGGGTGGTAGTATATGCGCTGATAAGGCTCCGTTGCGCCAGAACCGCCACCGCCGCCTTTTCCGCCGCCTGCACCGGTGCGGGTGCCGTCGTCGCCGTCCGTGGCACCCTTTCCGCTAAGGGAGAAGGAGGCCGACAGGGATGCGTTTGTAAGCCTTGCAGGCACGCCCGTAGCCACAATGTTGAACTTGTTTATCTTCTTTCCCTGCTCATCTATGGCATAGGGGTCAAAGTTCAGGTTTCCGCTCAGGCTCACCTTGTTGAACAGCCTTGTGGAGGCCGATACACCAATGTTCTGCATCCTCAGGGAGTCTGCCAGGAAGTTGTAGGAGGTGTTGATGCTCAGCTGGTCCAGCAGTTTAACTTTCTTTGAGCCGGTACCCGTGGTATCACGGATATCCCGCACCTTGGCTTCAAGGTTGTTGCCGAAGCTCAGGGACATGGTGGCGCTCTTTCCCTTGCCGGGAGGCGATGCGTTGTTGTGGTTCCCGCTTATACTGTATATATTGTACCAGGTAACGTCGTGGTAGGAACCGCGTTTGTCGTAATAAGGGTCCAGGGTGCGCCAGCCGTTGAACGCCGTTCCCTTCTCTGGGGAGAGATTTATGGACATTGACGGCGTTATCACATGCCTTATGGCCTGCACTTTATGGTGTTTACCAAAGTTGAACATACCGTATATACGGGTGCTCATGGATATGCTTCCGGAATAATTGTGGGTGACTCCAAAACCGTTGAACGCTGTTCCGGGATCCGACACCACTTTCTGTGCCACAACCGGATTCCCTTCCTTGTCCGTAACCAGTACGGGATTGCCGTCTGAATCTACTTCCGCTTCCAGATGCTGCTCTCCCTTGGAGAACATCCAGTTCATGCCGTAGGATATGCTGGGCGTGACATTTATGTACTTTAAGAGCGTGAAATTGGGAAGGCCTATCTGGAAACTGTGGGTCATGCCGTTGGTGAGCTTTCCGAGGGCTTTGACACCCAGGGAGTCTCCAAATTCCTTCTGGCGGTACTGCTTGTTGTTCAGCTCATCTATGACGGTAATGTAATTGCCGTTTTCATCCAGCACAAAGTCCTGAAGCTCCCTCATCTTGAAGTTGATGCGGTTCTGGAGGGAAGTGGAGTAGCCGAAGGAAATCTTTTCATAGAATTTCTCCTTGCCCACCCTTGTCTTCTGCTTGAAGGGGTAGAAACGCGTTACGGAGAACGTGATGTTGGGAAGGGTGAAGGAATAGCTGGAGTCCCTGGAGTTCTGGTTATGCAGGGCGTTTATGCTAAGGTTGAACTTTCCGTTCCAGTTATGGGAGTAGGAAATTGAGGAACTGATCTGGTTTTGCTGGGCGTCCGTGACGCTGCGGGCGTTGTAGCGGCTGTTGGACGGGCTGGAGAAGTTTACGGATGCGCTGAAAGAGGTTCCGGGGTGTGCCTTGGAATCCTGTGTATGGGACCATCTGAGGCCGAAGTTTTTGGACTGCACGAAGTCTGCGCTGCCCTTTTCTCCGGATTGGTCGTTGGAGTAGGTGAGGGCTATGGAACCGTTGAACTTGTAGTTTACCTTGTACCTTGAGTTAAGGTCTATGGCCCAGGAACCAAGGGTATAATAGTCTCCGGTTATGGAAAGGTCAAAATAATCTCCGAACACAAAGTACATACCGGCGTCCCTGATGTAGAATCCGCGGGCCTGCTCCTCTCCGAACGTGGGCATTAGCATACCCGTTGCGCGGGACGGCTTTTTGGGAACAAAGCCGAAGGGGAGGATGATGGGGAAGGCGGGGACATCGGCTATGACGGGCCAGGCAGGGCCGAAAACTGTTTTCTGGGACGGCTTGGTGATTACCTTGGCCATGGTGAGGTTAAGGTAATAGTGGGGGTGCTCCAGGTCACAGACGGTGTAGACGCCGTTTCTCATATTGATGGACTTGTCCGGCATCATCTTGATTTTCTTGCCCTGAAGTATGCCCTCGGCCTCCTTGGTGACCATATTTGTGATGCGGGCCTTACGGGTGTCGAAGTTATACCGCAGCTCATCCATCTTGTACGTCTGGGAGCCCTCCGTCATTTCCGGAAGGCCGGTCCATTCTCCCGTAAGGGTGTCTTTCTGGCCGCGGGCGTACACGGTGTTGGCATCCATGTCGTACTCAATGTAGTCCGCTTTCAGAGTCATGTTCTCATACTTGACGGTGGCGCCGCCGTAGTAGTATATCATTCTCCTGCCGCCGGAAAAGTCCGTTATGATGGAGTCTTTGGCGGTAGAGAAGGCGGGAACTTCCAGGGAGCTCTTGCTCAGGAGGTCAAGGGAGTCTGCACGTGACTTGGATATGGAATCTGCCCGGGCAAGGGAATCTCTCCTTGCCCACCACAGGCTGTCACGGCTTATGGCCGATGAATCACGTACGGTGGCAAGAAGGCTGTCAAGGGAGGAGGACCTAGAGACGGAGTCCGGGGCCTGGCGGAACGCTCTGGCGCTGGCGCCGGGGGCCGAAAAGGCCGCACACAGTGCCAGGGCTAAGATATATTTCCGCAAAATCCCTTTCATCAAGGCAGAATTTTTGCTATATTTGTCCCATATATAAAACTTACAAAATTACTACTATTTCCAGAATTTACCAAACCGCCTCCAAGATGAAGCTGCGTTTAAGCCATATCATAGCCGTAATTTCCGCCGTATTACTTGCAATTCCCGTACCCGCGCAGGATACCCAGATGCGTCTGCGTACGGTTGTCATTGACCCGGGCCACGGCGGCAAGGATGCCGGCTGCGTGAGCCGGGACCAGAAAACCTATGAGAAAAACATAGCCCTGGACATAGCCAAGCGCCTGGCACAGAAGATATCGGCCTCTTATCCGGACGTCCAGGTAAAGATGACCCGCTCTGAAGATGTTTTTGTAGAACTGGAAAACCGCGCCGTCTTTGCCAACAAGGCCGGAGCAGACCTTTTCATTTCAGTGCACGTGAACGCAGTGGACGGCTCAACCGCCGCAAACGGGTATTCAATCCATTGCCTTGGCCAGTCAAAGAAAAAGGGCAATGACCTCTATTCCAAGAACCTGGACCTTGTAAAGAGGGAAAACTCTGTTATCAAACTGGAAAAGAATTACTCTACCACTTATCAGGGCTTTGATCCGGATGACCCATCCTCCTCAATAATATTCTCCTTAATGCAGAACGCCCACCTTGGCCAAAGTCTGGAATTTGCCGCAGATGTGGCGCAGGCTATGGAAGGTGGCCCCATTAAAACCAACAGGGGAGTGTCCCAGGACCCTTTCTGGGTGCTTTGGCGCACCGCAATGCCCGCCGTCCTCATTGAGGTAGGCTTCATGACCAACCCCCAGGACCTTGCCGTGCTAAGGACAGAGATAGGAAGGGACCAGATTGCCCAGAACATCTACAAGGCCTTCCGCGTGTATAAGGCCCGCTATGACAGGGAAGAGATTCCCGATCAAGTTCCTGCGGCCCCCGTCCAGGAGACCGTCTCTCCGGCTCCGGAACCCCCCGTCACCCCCGCCCCGGACTCTTCCGTCATTCCCGGCCCAGACCGGGAATCTCCTGAGGCAGCGGAAACCCCTTCCGTGCTTTACGGCGTGCAGGTGCTGGTGTCGGCACGTGACGTCCCGGACAGTGATCCTTTCTTTGCGGGATACAAGCCGCTGCGGATAAGCGCTGGTAATCTTACCAAGTATGTGGTGGGAGTTTCTGCAAATCTTCAGGACGTAAAGAAAAATTATTCCAAAATTCAGAATAAATTTCCTGATTCTTACATTGTGAAAGTAGAAAACGGCGCCACGTCTCCGGTTAAGTAAAAAATGGAAACGTTTCCGCGCGTAGAAGTGGTTCTAAGGACGGTAAAAATTTCACGTTGTTTCTTATAAAAGTTCTAAATTAAATGTTTTCCCTTGGCCCAAAATACTGCATTTTGGCTTTTATAACTTGCTGATAATCAATGGATGGGAAAATTTGTTGTTTTAAACACTCGCAGCAATAATTTAAACATAAAATTTTTAAAAAACAATAGCAAAAATGGTTTTTTATCAAAAATATTTCAACCATCTTTGCATTCCAATTGACACTTAATCCCCGGATGACAGACCAGGAAAGACATATTGCCGTATGGAATAACTGTCTGCAGATCATTGCAAATAACATTGATCCGCAGCAGGTTTCCACTTGGTTCAAGCCCATCCGTCCGGTTTCACTGGACGGGGCCCGTCTTACCGTGGAGGTGCCCTCAGATTTCTTCCGCGAATATATAGAAGGTGCGTACAAGGATCTTATCCGCCTTACCATCCGCCGTGCCATTGGCGCAGACGCCCAGCTGTTCTATCTGGTGCGTCCCATCCAGAACAGGCAGGGAATGGTGCTTCCCCAGGAAGCCGGCTCCGTACCTGGGAACAACCCCATTTCCGTTCCCACGTACCAGCCCGCAGGTAATCCAGGCCCCTTCGTATTCCCTGGCATCAAGCGCGTCACCATCAATTCACGCCTCAATCCCGCATATTGCTTCGGCAATCTTGTGGAAGGAGACTGCAACAAGATGGGCGTTAGCGCGGGAGAAAGCATTGCCCAGGCTCCTGGAAAAACTCCTTTCAATCCGCTGTTCCTCTTCGGAGGCCCCGGCCTTGGAAAAACCCACATTGCCCAGGCAATCGGCATAGATATTAAGAAGAATTTCCCGGATCAGGTTGTCCTGTACGTAACCGGCAATGAATTCAAAACCCAGTACATGGATGCCGTCAAAGGTAACCGTATTGTGGATTTCATTGCTTTTTACCAGAGGATAGACGTCCTAATTGTGGATGATATCCAGGATCTCGCAACCCCGGGCGCCCAAAACAGCTTCTTCAATATCTTCAATCATCTTCATGGCAGCGGCAAGCAGCTCATTTTCACAAGTGACCGCGCTCCCGCAGACCTACAGAACTTCGAGGAACGCCTCCTGTCACGTTTCAAGTGGGGTTTGTCAGTTGAACTTTCCAGGCCGGATTTCGCAACCCGTTTAGAGATGCTGAAGTCACGCTCCCAGCGTGAAGGCGTGGCCCTGGAGGAAGAGGTACTCAATTACCTTGCCTCCCGCATCAAAACAAATTTCCGTGAACTGGAAGGAACCCTTACATCACTTGTGGCATACGCCACGCTGGGTCACAGTGACATCTCACTTGACCTTGCCCGCACAGTCACCGGGAACATAGTAGGGGAGGAACACACAGACCTAACCCCGGATCTTATCCTCAAGACTGTATGTGAGTACTTCAATATCACCCGTGACCAGCTTCTGGCCCCCACGCGCAAGCGCCAGATAGTACAGGCCCGCCAGATTGCAATGTATGAATGCCGCAATCTCATTCCAAACTGTTCCCTGTCCACAATTGGCGCGGAACTGGGAGGAAAGGACCACGCAACGGTGGTTCACGCCTGCACAACGGTTCAGGACCTGGTCCAGATAGACAAACAGTTCCGTCAGTGGGTGGAAGATATTGAAAACATGGTGGTGGTGCCCGTAGAATAGGGGTTAAGAAAAAGTGCCGTACCTTCTGAGGGTGCGGCACTTCATTTTATTTCAAATCCAAGGGATTTCTCTTTAGCCAGGTTATTACGGAGGCTATCTCCTTGTAGAAAGGAGTGTCCTCCTTAATTACCGGCTGTATGGCCCTTACGGATTCATAAGCGCGGCGTGAAGTGTCACAAAGCTTATCCTTAATTCCAAGTATGTCCGTGGCCTGGGCAAGGGCAATATAGTGGATTGCCATTACCTGGAAGGAATTTTCCACAACCTGGCGGCACAGGAGGGCTGAATTGGTGCCCATTGAAACAATGTCCTGGTTGTCGTTGTTGTTTGGGATGCTGTGGACGTAATTGGGCATTGCCAGGGTTTGGCATTCAGCCGTAGTGGAGGTGGCTGTGAACTGGCAGGCCTGCATTCCGTAATTGAGGCCAAGCTTACCCATATTGAGGAACGGGGGCAGGATGCCGTTGATGCGGTCATGGAAGAGGTAGTTGAGCTGCCTTTCCGTGAGCATTGTAAGGCGCACAAGGGCAATCTTTACCTTGTCTTCCTCCAGGGAAATGTAATCTCCGTGGAAGTTGCCGCCGTGGTATACGTACTTGGTGTCAGGGTCCACTATAGGGTTGTCGCAGGCGGAATTGATCTCATTCTCAAGTACTTCAGATGCCTGCTGGAAGGTGTCATAGATGGGGCCCAGGATTTGGGGCGTGCACCTGAGGGAATAGTATGCCTGGACTTTCTTCTCAAAGACCTCTTCATTATTGCTTCCGCTGTAAAGGTCTATCTCACGCTTGGAAAGGCATTTGGAGCTTGAGGCAAGGACGCGGAGACGCGCGGCTATAACCTGCTGGCCCTTCTGGCGGCGGCATTCGTTGAGAGCCTCTGCCATAAAATCATCGTAGGAGCCCGCAATCTCATTCATCCAAACAGCGGCAAGGGTGGCCCAGTCCAGGAGGATATCGGCCTGGAACTGATTTACAAGGGATACGCCCGTCATTACGGAGGTGCCGTTTACGGCCGACAGTCCCTCCCTGATGTGGATTTCCATAGGCCTCAGGCCGCACTGAGCCATAACTTCACCGGTGGGACGCCACTCTCCCTTGTAATGCACCTGGCCCTCTCCAATGAGGGCAAGGGCAATGTGGGCAAGCTGGACAAGGTCTCCGCTGGCGCCAACGCTGCCGTGGCGGGGGATGAAGGGATAAATGCCGTTGTTTACAAAATCGGCCAAAAGCCTTACGACATCCGGGTGTACCCCAGAGCGGGCCTGAAGGAAAGTGCCGATTCTTGCAACCATGGCGGCCCTTACGGAAGCGTCTCCAAGGGGCTTGCCGGCGCCGGTTGAATGACTCCTTATTATATTATATTGAAGGTCCTTCAGATACTGATCCTCTACGCGCCACTGGGCCATGGGGCCGAATCCGGTGTTGATCCCGTATATGACTTTGTCCCGGTGGAATTCTTCCAGAAAACGGTAACAGCGCTCTACCTCATCCATAGCTTCCGGGGGCAGAACCAGTTTCTCCCCGCCGAACACTACCCGGCGCGCCAAATCCGTAGAAAAATACTTCATAATTAATTATAATGTCGTGCAAATTTACTAACTTTGACAAAATCTAACAAGCATCTATATGAATTCCGCAACAGTTCTCAGTTTCTTCAAGGAAATTACGGCAATCCCCAGGGAATCAGGCCATGAGGGCCCCATCACAAAATATCTCCAGGACTTCGCGGCGTCGCGCGGCCTTGAGTGCAAAACGGACAAAATTGGTAACGTTGTTATCACAAAACCGGCCTCCAAAGGCAAGGAAAACGTGCCCACGCTGGTGCTCCAGGCTCATCAGGACATGGTTTGTGAGAAAAACGCCGGCTTTGAGTTTGATTTCCTGAAGGATCCCATCCCGTATGAGATTGAGGACGGCTGGATGATATCCAAGAACACAACTCTTGGGGCAGACGACGGAATTGGCATAGCCGCCTGCCTTGCCCTCCTGGACGGAGACCTTCCTCTGGGGAAGATGGAGTGCCTGTTCACAATATCTGAGGAAACGGGAATGGACGGCGCATTTGCCCTTGAACCCGGCTTCTTTGAGGGTAAAACCCTCATTAACCTGGACTCTGAGGACGAAGGCCAGCTGTTTGTGGGTTGCGCCGGCGGTATGGACACCACCGCAACCTTCGGCTTCCACCGTGAACCCCTGCGTAAAGGCTATAAGGTCCTGAAAATCCGCGTTTCCGGTGCCCAGGGTGGCCATAGCGGAGACGATATAAATAAGGAAAGGGCAAACGCCCTCCGCCAGCTTGTGCGCTTCCTCTTCACGGAGCTGCAGTATGACTTCCAGCTTATCGGCCTGGATGGTGGTAATAAACCCAATGCCATTTGCCGTGACGCAGAGGCCCTTATTGCTGTTCCCGGTGATGAGGCCGATGAAATGAAAGAGGACGTAGAAGCCTTCTCTAAGCTTCTGGAAGCGGAATTCGCCGCATCGGATCCGGGAGTCAGGGCTACTTGTGAGGCAGCATCGGCCCAGGAAAAACCCATTGAGGAGGGGGATGCCGCAAATATTATTGCAACCCTTCTGGCCATCCCGCACGGCGTAGAAAAAATGTCTGTGGATATTCCCGGCCTGGTGGAAACTTCTTCAAACCTTGCCGCAGCGCATATTGAAGGGGACACCCTGAAGGTTATAACAAGCCAGCGCAGCTCCGTGGTTTCAGAGCTTCACGCTATGGCAGAACGCGTAGAGGCAGCCTTCTTCCTTGGCTCCTTTGACGTAGAGCATCACGGGGAATATCCCGGCTGGAAGCCCAACCTCAAGTCCCATATCCTGGAGGTGTCCGTAGAAAGCTACCGAAAGCTCTTCAAGAAGGATCCTGAGGTTAAAGCTATCCACGCTGGATTGGAATGCGGCCTTTTCCTTGAAAAGTTCCCTGATCTTGACATGATTTCATTCGGCCCCACTCTCCGCGCCGTCCACGCCCCCGGAGAAAAGCTGGAGCTTGCCTCCCTGGATAAGTTTGTGGCGCATCTTGAGGACGTAGTAGTTAATTTTAAGTAGATTCTTCGCTTCGCTCAGAATGACAAAAGAAGTCTCAGAATGACAAAGGTTCTTATAGCTCCATCAATGCTGTCGGCAGACTTTCTGCATCTGGAAAAGGATGTGGAAATGGTGAATAATTATGCCGATATCTTCCATCTGGATATAATGGACGGCACTTTTGTGCCAAATATTTCCTTTGGGTTCCCGGTGGTGGAGGCCATTGCCCGCAAGGCCACAAAGCCGCTGGACGTCCACCTTATGATAGTGAATCCGGAAAAGTACATAGAGCGCTTTGCAAAGGCCGGGGCCGCTATGATAAGCTTCCACTATGAGGCTTCCAGGGAAAAAAGCTCTGCTGTGATAGACCTTATCCATTCCTTTGGAGTGAAGGCGGGTATAGTAATTAACCCGGATTGCCCCGTGGAATCTATATTCCCGTACCTTCCAGCCGTGGACTTTGTGCTTATCATGAGTGTCTTTGCCGGTTTCGGAGGGCAGAAGTTCATTCCGGAATCCCTTGGCCGAATTAAGGCCGTCCGTGAGGAGCTGGAGCGTATTGGACGTCCTGAAGTTCCCATCGAGGTGGATGGGGGAATAGGCCCTGAAACCGCACCTCTTGTGATTAAGGAAGGGGCTTCCATCCTTGTTGCCGGAAGCGCCGTTTTCAAGGCTCCGTCCCCGCAGGAAGTCATTTCCATAATGAAAGGCTGATTTTTGTAAAAAATATTCAAAAAATTTCCAGAAAAAATTTGGAAATCCAGAAAAAGGTTGTACCTTTGCAGTCCCGCTTTGAAAAAGAGCGGGATTTTTACGCAAAAAAATTTGCATTTTTTAGGAAATTTTTCCGAGGTCAAGGAAGACGAAAGTCGAGGACCGCAGCAACCTTTTGGTTGTGAGGACCGGAGGCCGAGTCTGACGAAGAGATCGGGAAAATTTACAAAAAAGATCTTTGAAAAGACTGAAAGGAAAGTACAAGCAAGTACCGGAAATTGTAACAACAATTTCACTTTAACGAGCGTCGATTCTTTACAGAATCAAGGTCAGGGAATCAAGCCAGATTTATATAAGAATATACAATGAAGAGTTTGATCCTGGCTCAGGA
>JAFZML010000069.1 GCA_017553255.1 Bacteroidales bacterium
CAAGCGCGTTGTGGCCCGCGTTAACAATGAGGATTTCCTGTCCCCGGAAAACAAGCTCCTGTTCAAGGACATGGGCCTGGACATGATGTTCTTCCCGGAAAAGAGCGCATCGGATGAAGTGGACGACATGCTCCGTTCCACGGCCTCTACGGATACCCTTGACTTTGCCCGCGGAAAACTCCAGCTTGGCGTTTTCAAACTGGACGACGACTCTCCGCTCCTGGATATGACCGTGGCAGAATTCTCCCAGACCATTTCCCAGCTTCCCAACGGATCTGAATTCCGCATTGTAGCCATCTCCAGGGGCAATACCACCATCATCCCCAAGTCAGATTCCACGTTCAAGTACAACGACTACCTCTACATCATAAGCTGCCGTGACGGCATGCCGGCCCTCATGAAGTATCTGGGCAGGGACAAGTTGGAAATAAGAAGAGTCCTCATTCTTGGAGGCAGCGAGATTGGCCAGATGGTTGCCGCCCGCCTTGCCGCCAGAAAAATTGATGACATTAAAATTCTGGATATCAATCCCAAGCACTGCAGGTACCTCTCAGAGGTTCTCCCAGACAGCGTGAGCGTTGCCTGCGGGGATGTCCGTAACGCAGATTTCCTGAAGGAAGAGGACATCAGCAGTTACCACGCCGTACTGGCCTTCACCGGCAACGATGAAACCAACATCCTCTCCTGCGTTGTTGCAAAGAAACTTGGCGTTTCAAGGGTAATTGCCCAGGTAGAGAATCTGGAGTACATACGTCTTGCCGAGGACATGGGCGTAGACAGCGTGATCAATAAGAAACTCATCACCGCCAGCCGCATATTCAAGTTCACACTCTCAGATAAAGTGCGTTCCGTGCGTTACGTGAGCGGAACAGACGCAGAGGTCCTTGAATACACCGCCGCTCCCGGTTCCCGCATCACCAAGAAGCCTCTGAAGGACATTGAATTCCCCGCAAACGCTATCATTGGCGGCGTAATCCGCGGAGGAGACAGCTTCATTGCCGTGGGCAGCACCCACATTGAGGCCTATGACCGCGTGGCCGTGTTCGCCCTCCCGGATGCCGTGAAGGACGTAGACAAGTATTTCAAATAGATTTCCTAGAAGCAGTAGCCCACTCCCACGCGCGCCCCGTCGAAGGGGTAATTCTTGAAGCCGTGGGTGTATTGGATAAAGGGTTTCCACCTTCCGGCGTTGCCGTCAAGCCTCAGGCGCAGGCGGCGCGGACGGTCACCGTCGTTTTGCCAGCCAATGTAGCCTGAATAATCGGCCATAAACGTGAATCCCCAAGTTGCGATGCTTGCAAAAATGCCGTACTCCGCGGCGTCGTTCTGCCTTGCAGTGCCGTCCTGCCAGCAAAGGAAACCGCCGCTGAGGCCGGCCCTGATTTCCATGACGTAGCTATACTGGAAGGCCCTTGACCAGGCAATGGTGCCGTCAAAGAAATACCCGCCGCAGTCATAATAACGCGCCTGCTCAAAAGTATTTCCCATGGCCGATTTCAGGACAGCCCTGAGGAGAATATCCGGCTTCAGGGTGTTGGGCTTTCCAACCAGCACCTGGATGTTTGTTCCAACGTAAAGATCTCCTGAATCCCAGCTTTTTCCGGAGTTACGGGCATCTCCTATGCGCCTGTAGTCCGCCACGGCGGGGGAGTAGGACCAGTGTTCTACAAAAGGCCCCCATACCTCAAGGGTTGCACGCTTGCTCCAAAGGGGAAAGTTCAGGCGGATAAAGCCGTCTCAGGTGTGGTCATTGGCGTCTGCCACCCGTCCCTTGTAATAATCGGCCGCAAGTTCCGCGTAAATATAGGGCTTAACGCGGCCGTCCGTCATATCCGGCACGGGGAATGCGTTGGGGCCGAAGTACTCCGTAGAAACCATTGTGGGTTCATTGAAGTTGGGCGCCTCAATGGGCGTTTGGGCGTTAGATATGGCTGCGGCAAAAAGGGCCGATAATATTAGTGCAATCCGTTTCATGACACAAATATAATACTTTCCATGGCTACGGGAGTGCGGGGAAATGATTTTTTTGTAAATTTGTAGGAAATGACCACATCTATGAAACGTTTACTTGTCCTTGCAGCCGCGTCGGTAATGATGGTTTCCTGCGGTGCGCTCCAGAATGTCAACTCAGAGAGGCTCCTCCAGGGCGGAGTTTATGCAGCCCAGGCTCTTACCCTTCCCAAGTCAGACGTCCAGGCATACGTCCAGCAGTACATCACCCAGCTGGATGCCCAAAGCCAGGTTCTTCCGGCAAATGACCCTTACACCAAGAGGCTCAACAACCTTGTTGGAAAGCTCACCAACATTGGAGACCAGCCCCTCAACTATAAGGTGTACAGGAACAGTGAGGTCAACGCCTTTGCCTGCGCCGACGGCTCCGTACGCGTGTACACGGGCATCATGGACCTGATGAACGATGAGGAACTGCTCACTGTGATTGGCCATGAAATCGGCCACGTGGCTCTTGAGCACACGTACCAGCAAATGCGCCGCAGCCTTCTCACCAGCGCTGCCTTCGAGGGCCTGGCTTCAACCTCTACCAAAGTTGCCGCCCTCACGGACTCCCAGCTTGGAGCAATAGGCCAGGCCATGATAGAGGCACATTATTCAAAGAAGCAGGAAAGTGAGGCCGATGAATTCAGCTACGCCTTCCTGGTAGCCGCAAAGCGCAACCCCTGGACCATGGTTCAGGCCTTTGAGAAGCTTCAGTCTGTTTCCGGCGGCGGTGTTTCCGGCCCTGTGAGCAACCTCTTCTCCACCCACCCGGATGTAGCCACCAGAATCAAGACAATCTCTGCAAAGTGTGAAGCAGACGGCTTTGTACGCCCTTAAAACAGCCCTTTAGGAACTATCCAGCCTTTATAAAGGCCATCTGGAATATGACGCTCCGGGAGTATTTCCCCGGGGCGTCTCATTTTACGGTACTCCCTGTGCGCCTGCACCACGGCCTTGAAGAAGGAGAGCCTGCCGGTGAAGAGATACACCATTGCCGACATTCCGTCAAGGCACATCCTGGCTATGATGCGGATCCTTGAACGTAGTCGTGCAAGAGATACCCGGTCGGGGCCGGGTATGACGTTCTGGCCGTGTTCCACGTCATGGCCGGCTTGACCGGCCATCTGAGCGAGGAGCGTTTGGGGGAGATTATTTTCCAGTAAGAGAAGGTTGTTCCTGAAATTGAGCCTCAGTTTGAAGGGAGACTCATTGGGGAGGGTGCCACCGCCTATGTGATAGACGTATGAATCCGGGACAACGGTGACTTTCCAGCCACGGAGCTGCATCCTCCAGCAAAGGTCTATCTCCTCCATATGGGCAAAAAAGCGGTCATCCAGGCCTCCCAGGGCCTTCCAGACGCTTGATCTTACCATAAGGCAGGCGCCGGAGCACCAGAGGACGTTGGCGGGTACATTGTACTGGCCATGGTCCTTTTCCACCTTCTGGAGAATGCGTCCGCGGCAGAAGGGATAGCCAAAGCGGTCCAGAAGGCCGCCCGCCGCACCGGCATACTCAAAGGTGTCGCGCTCATCGTAGGAAAGGAGCTTTGGCCCGCAGGCGCCGCAGTCAGGGTGGGAGTCCATCCATTCAGTAAGCACCTTCAGCCAGTGCTCCGGGACCTCTACGTCTGAGTTTATAAGGACGTAATATTCGGCCTCAATCTTTTCCAACGCGCGGTTGTACCCGCCGGTGAAACCGTAATTCTCCGGGAGAGGTATGCACTGGATTTGAGGGAATTCCGCGGCCATCATTTCAAGGGAGCCGTCCTCCGATGCATTATCCGCCACAATCACCTGGGCGTCAAGGCCTTTGCAGGACGCAATGAGCCCCGGCAGGAAGCGCCTGAGGTACTCCCTGGTGTTGAAATTCAATATGACGACTGCGGTCTTCATGCGCTGAAGGAAACATCCTTAAAGGCCAGGGTGGGGATGAGTTTGGAAAGGCAGGGACGGGCGTCATTTGCCGTAGCAACAAGGTTGTTCCAGAGGGAAATGAAGTCTCCGGTTATGAGCATTTCCCTAACGGGATGAACCTTCCTGCCGCCGCGGATGAGGAAACCCTCAATGCCGTATGAGAAGTTTCCGGTGGCGGCGTTGGAATTGCCTCCGTTAAAGCCCGTGACAAGGATTCCGTCTATCATTTTCTGTAACAGCTCCTCCTGGGTTGAGCAGCCTCCAAACGGCATCAGTTTCACCCTTGTGGCATCTTCTATAGTGGGTTCAACGCCCATCTTATGGCCTATGTAAGTGTTTATGAAGAAGGTCTTCACAACGCCGTTTTCAATGACTGGGAGCTCCCTTGTGGCAACGCCTTCGCTGTCAAAGAGGCGGCACCCGGTTTCACCTGGGACGCGGGGAAGGTCTATGATGGAAAGGGAGTCCGGGAAAAGCTTCTTCCCAAGTTTATCGGCAAGGAAAGAATTCTTCTGCTGCACGGCAAAGCCTCCAAGGGCGTTTAGAAGGGGAGTGACCAGTTTTCCGGCGCACTCGCTGTCTACAATTAGATTGGTGCGGCAGCTGTCTATGCTTACCGGAGATATGGCCTGGGCGGCCCTCAGGCAGGCTTTTTGAGCGCAGGACTCAAGCTGGAGGTCCTTCAGGAACGGCGCAGCGTCCCACCAGTAATTGGAGTAGTGGTTGCCCTCTGAGTCCTGGACCGTAGCTTCATATCCAATCTCAAAGGAAGTTTCCGTATGGCGGGCAAAAAGGCCCTGGGAGTCCATTGTGACGCTGTCAAAGATGGAGTCTGAGTATTCTCCTTCCTCGGCAATGAGCGTAAATCCTTTTTCGGCCTCGGCCTTCCTTGCCCAGAAGGATGAGCTTATTGCCAGTTCCTTCCTGCGGGCCGATGTAATGCTCTCCGCTGTGGCATCCCAAAGGCCAAGCTCCTGCCCCGTGACGGCGTCTTTGGCAAGCCGTGATGGATCAGGGAGGCTACGGAACTTATCCTCCTCCAGCATTTTGACGGTGTCTATGGCCTGGAGTATGAAACTCTCCAGCTCATCCTTCTCCAGACGGTTACTGGAAAAAGTGCCGAAGCGTCCGTTTACAAAGAGCTGCAGCTGCAGGCTCTTGTCAAGGGCGTGGGCGGTTTTATCCACCTCTCCATTGAGCATGCCCACAAGGTTCATGAGGCTCTTGGAAAGGGTTATCCTTACTCCGGATGCGCCGTTCTCAAGGGCAAATGCCAGGCAGTGCGTTGCAAGGGCTATTTCCTCATTTGTAATCATTGTGCTCCTCCTACTGTAAGGTTGCCGATAAGAACGGTGGGTATGCCGCAGCTCACGGGTACGGACTGTTCTTTGCCGCAGGTCCAGGCGCCGGGGTCTACGGCAAGGTCATCGGCCACACCGCGGATATCGGCCAGAGCTTCAGGACCATTGCCGATAATGTTGATGTCCTTGACTGGCATGGTGAGGCGGCCGTTTTCAATCATGTAGCCGGATTTTACGTAGAAAGTGAAGTCTCCTTCCCCAATCTGGACCTGGCCGTTGGAGAATTCGTCTACGAAAATGCCCTTCTTCACGCTTGAAATAAGGTCATCGGCCTTGGCGGTGCCGCTTTCCATATAGGTTGCCCTCATCCTGGGGAGGGGGGCGTAACGGAAGCTTTCACGCCTGCCGTTGCCGGTGGGTTTTACGCCGTAATGGGCGGCCGATATCCTGTCATGGAGATATGACGTCAGGATGCCGTCCTCTACCATATATGTTTTCTGTCCGGGGATGCCTTCGTCGTCAAAGTTGATGGCTCCGCGGTTGCTCTGAAGCGTGCCGTCGTCAAGGATGTTTATGCCTTCAGGGCATATCCTGCAGCCCATTTTGTCAGAGAAGATGGAGGTGCCTTTGCGGTTGAAATCGGCCTCAAAGGCGTGGCCCATGGCTTCATGGAGAAGGATTCCGGATGCGCCGGCGCCCATTACAACACTCATTCGGCCGCCTTCAGGGCGTTTGGCCTCAAAACGCTGGTCTATTCCCTTCACAACTTCTGCCGCCATTTCCTGCGCTAAGGCAGGGGTGAGCATCTCTGCGCCGCAGCGGAAACTGCGGGAGGTGGACTTATTCTCCACCGCTCCGTTCTGCTCAAAGACAGCGCTAACGGATACGCTTCCCATGGGCCTGGTCTCATATTTGAGCTCCCGGGCGCTGTTGTACATGAGGATGTCACTTACGGAGAAGGCAAGGTTTACTATGACTTTACGTATGCGGGTATCCTTTGCGTGGACATCTGCGTCAAGTGATTGAAGGAAGGGGAGAAAGCCTGCCATTGGAACCTCGCGCCAGTTCTGGAGCACGGGATAGCGGTCTGCGGCCGGGTTAGGTTCACCGCGGCTTGGGTTACGAGTGCCGTAGGGGTTAACTTCCGAGGGGGCATCCGCTATCCCGGCGGCGGCCCTGGCACAGGCCAGGATATCCTCCTTCAGAGTGCTCTCTGAGTATGCGTAGCCGGTTTTTTCTCCGGAAAGGACGCGTACTCCAACGCCGTAATCTATGTGGCTGCCACCGGAAGTTACGGCGCCGTCCCTCAGGAGGAGGGAACCGTAGCTGGTGTTTTCAAAATAAAGGTCACAGTAGCTGCCACCGCTCCTGAGGCCTTCTGCTACAAAGGTCTCAAGCAGCGGAACATCCACTTTGAATATGTCCAGATAATACTGCTTACTCTGAATCATCCGTACTTTGGTAAGGAACGCCGTCGTGGGCCAGGGGAGCCTTGGACAGTTCCTTGATTATGAGTTCTGCGACGTTTTCAGTGTGCTGTGTGGGCTCCGTAGTGCCGCTTATTACGTCTTTTACCTTCTGGTACTTTTCCATGTCCCTGATGGCAAAGCCCTTCTTGGAGCCCTCTGCGATTATTGCAAACGGAGGGCGGGTATTATCGGCCAGGATCCATTTGTCGCAGGTTTGCATATAGCCGTTAAAAAGGTAATAGATACCCATACGGTAGCGCCTGCGGATGGTTTCCTCCGGGACGTCATGGCCGCCGGCCTTCACCCTGTTTGCCACCCTTTCAACTGCCATGTCCGGGGTTTCCAGCCAAAGGTAGAGCACGGTTACATAATAACCCAGCTCCTGGGCCTTGCGGGTCATTTTGATAAGCGCGCGCGTAGCCAGTGTGGTTTCTATGCAGAAATCCTCACGGCGGTCAAACAGGTACTGCACCTTCTTCAGCATCAGGCGGCTTGCAGTGATGTACGCTCCCTCCGGCGCAAATGGCGAGAGGTGCTTTGCAAATTCATCTGAATTCACAAACTCACTGCAGTCCAGCAGCTCCGGGAGTATGCTGTAGGAAGCCGTTGTTTTCCCGGAGCCGTTTGGGCCTGATATTATATACATTCGAGGCACTTCGTGCCGAATTGCTTTACGTTACCCCCTCCCGACCCCTCGCCCGAACCGAGAGAAATGGAACTTGTTCCAATTTCCGAGGTGAGTAGAGGGGAAAGACTTCTGGTCTTAAACCCCTCCCCTCGGGGAGGGACTTGAAAAGGTTTTTATACTCATTATTGCCGCTGGGTGCTCCTAACGTGCAGGAAAAAGGTGACGTTAAGAGCATTTTGGGCCATTTTTGCTCCTAACGTGCATAGTTTTGTGCACGTTAGGAGCGTTTAGCCATTATTCCGTAGCTGCTTCCAGTTTTTTCATCATGGAGAACATGAACACGGCGGAGATTACGCACACGCCAAGGAACACGCTCCATACAACCCACAGGGGCAGGGGACCCCAGAGGTGACCGCCAACCTGTACAAGGAAGTTACCAAGGGCGGTGGCAACAAACCACATACCCATCATCATGCCCTTGTACTTGGGAGGGGCAACCTTTGAAACGAAGGAAATGCCCATGGGGCTAAGGAGAAGCTCTCCAAAGGTAAGGACAAGGTATACTGTGATAAGCCAGTACGGTGAAACCAGAGTCTCTTCCGCGCCGCCGCGCACAGTTGCCTGGAATGCGGGAGTATTGAGGCCAATTGAAGCAAACGCCATAAGGCCGAATGCAACAGCTGCCACAAGCATGCCGTAGGCAATCTTGCGGGGAGCGCTGGGCTCCTTGCCCTTGGCTGCCAGGGCCCCGAAGATGGCCATGGAAACCGGCGTGAGGGCTACCACATAGAAGGGATTGAAGTGCTGGAAGATAGGGGCGCTGATCTCAATGCTGCCACTGAGGCGGCTGTACTGCCATACAAGGTATGCGCATGCAAGAGCAACCACTCCAACTCCAATCCACTTGCCTTTCTGGCTGGCCTCCTTGTCAAAGATGGAGAAAAGGGCGTACACAATTGCAATCACGGCTACAAGGTTCCATACGTTGAAGGGCATGGAAGCAAGGCCGGAAGCGCTGCGCTCCGTGAATTCATCGGCAAAATAAGTGAGTGTGAGGCCGTTCTGGTGGAAGCTCATCCAGAAGAAGATAACGACGGCAAACACCAGGAACAGTGCCACCATGCGCTTTTTGGTCTGTTCCGGGGTGAGGGTGTCCACTACCTGGGCCTTTTCTCCCTTGGCGTGGCCGCCTTCAACGTGCTTGAACCAGCTGCGGAAAGCGTAGTAGATTGCAATTGAAACAATGAGGGAAACGCAGGCCACTGCAAATGAGAAGTGGTATGCGGAGTTTCCGTCAAAGCCAAGAGTCATGGCCCATTCCCTGATCTTGATGGCTGCGGTGGGGGCAAACAGGGCGCCCAGGTTAATGGCCATATAGAAGAGGGAGAAGCCGGAATCACGCTTTGCGGCGTACTGGGGGTCATTGTAAAGGTCTCCAACCATAACCTGGAGATTGCCTTTGAACAGGCCCGTGCCGAATCCAATTAGCACCAGGGCCGCCAGCATGGCAACAAGGGCCACGGTGCCGCCTCCCAGGGGAACCGAGAGCAGGAGATATCCGGCGAACATAATCATGATGCCGGCGGTGACCATCTTGCCAAACCCGAATTTATCGGCCATAATACCGCCAATAAGGGGGAAGAAGTACACCAGCATGAGGAATGAGCTGTAGATTGTGCCTGCGGTGCCGGCGCTAAGGCCGAAGTTTGCCCTTAGGAAGAGGGCGAACACCGCTATCATGGTATAGTAGCCAAAGCGCTCTCCGGTATTTGCGAGAGCCAGGGCGAATAGGCCCTTAGGTTGTCCTTTGAACATAAATGTTTATTTATTATTATACGTTACCCCCTCCCGACCCCTCGCCCGAACCGAGAGAAATGGAACTTGTTCCAATTTCCGAGGTGAGTAGAGGGGAAAGACTTCTGGTCTTAAACCCCTCCCCTCAGGGGAGGGACTTGAAGGGATTGTGCTTATTACTTGCCTGGTACGTTCTCCAGGACTGCCTTGAGATATTCCCAGGTGCGGCCTACGGAGGCAATGTTCACCTTTTCATCCGGGCTGTGGGTATACTTGATGGTGGGGCCTACGGATACCATTTCCCAGGCAGGGTACTTGGCTCCAAGGAGGGCGCATTCCAGGCCGCCGTGGGTGGCCATGATTTCCATGTCCTCTCCGGTGACCTTCTTGTACTGGTCCATCATGACCTTGTTCATGGGGGTGTCCAGCTTGGGAGTCCAGCCGGAGTAGCCGCCTGCAAACTCTACGGAGTCTGCGCCGGCAAGCTCAAAGATGCAGCGTACGCGGGTGGCAAGGGCTGCCTTGGCGCTGTCCACTGCGCTGCGCATAAGGCTGTGGATTGTGATTTTGCCTTTTTCAGTGCGCACAATTGCCATGTTGATGGAGGTCTCTGTGAGGCCCTTCATGGTGCGGGACATACGGATGACGCCGGAAGGGCAGGCAAGCATTGCCTTGACGGCCCGGAGCATCACTGAAGGCTGGATGTGCTTTGCTGCGGCAGGGATGTCTTCCACAATGAGGGTGGCGGTGGGATCAGACTCCTTGAATTCTGCCTTAATCCTTCCAAACTCATTCTGAATCATTTCCTTAACGGCCTTTAGGTTCTCCTGAGGGACCACAAGTTCAGCCTCCGCCTCAAACGGGATGGCGTTTCTAAGGCTGCCACCGGTGAAGCTTGAAAGCTTGACGCCAAGGAGCTCCATCACGGGAAGGAGCATACGGGCAAGGACCTTGTTGGCGTTTGCCCTGTACAGGGAGATGTCCATTCCGGAATGGCCGCCCTGAAGGCCTTTTACAGTGACCTTGAGGCCCTTGCAGCCATCCTGCGTGTTATATTTAAGGTACTTGAACTGGGCCGATACATCCAGGCCGCCTGCGCAACCAACGCAAAGCTCACCTTCCTGCTCGGAATCCAGGTTAATAAGGATGTCTCCCTTGAGGACGCCGGGCTCCAGGCAGGTGGCGCCGGTCATTCCGGTTTCCTCATCATAGGTAACAAGAACCTCCACGGGGCCGTGCTTCACGGATTTGTCTTCCAGGACGGACAGGCCCATGGCCACGCCAATGCCGTTGTCTGCGCCAAGGGTGGTGCGGTCTGCGGTTACCCATTCACCATCAATGTACGCGTTGATAGGGTCCTGGAGGAAGTCATGGCTGCTGTCAGAGGTTTTCTGAGGCACCATATCCATGTGGCCCTGAAGGATGACGCCCCTGCGGTTTTCCATGCCGGGAGTGGCGGGAACGCGGATAATAATGTTTCCGGTAGGGTCCTTGATGGTTTCAAATCCGTGGGATACGCCCCAGTTATAGAGGAATTCTATAACCTTGCCCTCATGCTTGGAGGGACGGGGAATACGGGTGAGGTTGTAGAAGTTGTTCCATACAACCTTGGGTTCCAAGTCTTTAATGCTCATTTTACTATGTTGTTAATTAATATTTTGCGGTGTAGAACGCTTCCTTGCCAAGCTGATAAACAGGGATACGGGTTTCCACAAGAGGACGGCCGTCTTCAGTGAGGGTGAGCTTGCAAATCATAGGAATGCGGTAGCGGATTTGGGCGGTTTTGGCCGCCTTTTTGGCCGATGAGGGGGACTCTTCCCTCATAATGCCCTCCGGCTCAAGTTCAATGTAATAAGGTGTGCCGCGCCCGTTGGAAACAAGGCCGCGCTCAGGGTCTGTGCGGAAAGCAAGGTAACGCTGGCTCTTGAGGCCGGCCTGAGGTATGACGTCAAAGCTTGCCTCAATGGTCCTTACCTGGCTGTAGCCGCGGAAAAGGGTGAGGTATTCCTCTTCCATCATCCTGAGCTCCTTGAGGGCATCGGCCAAAGCTGCGCCGGAGAATGTGGCGTCTGTGTTGCCGGTGGCTATGTCCAGGCGCTGCTGACGGAGCGTGAGGATATGGTCTGCGGCTTCCCTGGCTTTGTCTTCAAGGGATTTGGATTCCGTGAAAACCTGCTCTACGGGCACGCGTACAAAGGATGTGTCTGTGGGAACAACCTTGTAAACCACGCGTTTAACCTCTTTGCTGTCTCCGGTAATGCCTTTGTCCGTGAAATCCGAGCGCATGGGCGGGAGGAACCTCCATGTGGCGCCAAGTTCACTCTTTTCCCCAAAGGAAACCAGCCCCTGGGCGCTCAGAACCATGAGTTCAGGGACATCGGCCTCCAGGAGTGTGGCCGATTTACGGTCTGCTTCCACCTTGGTGCTGATTGTGGCGCTGAGGACGCGGGAGGTGACTTCATCGGCCCTCCTTACGTCTATGTTAAGGAGTTTTTTTGCAAAGGCGGCGTAGGGGCCGGCAAAGAAGGTTTCCTGCTCCGCTTCCACTTCTACGGTGATGGTGGTGGAGGGGAGGTAGTAAACGTTCTCCTGAGCTGCTGCGCAAAGGGCTATGAGGGCGCAGACAATTGTGGTTATTATTCTTTTTTCCATCTTCTGTGGGTCCAGAGGTAATTCCAGGGCTGAGCCTTGATGTCTTCCTCCAGGAGGTTAAAAAATTTCTGAGTTATTTCAAGCGGATCCATTGATCCGGCGTGTTCCGTTATGGGGACAAAGGTCATGGTGTAGCCGCCTTCTTCCCGGCACTGGAAACTGAGGTAAATCACTGCCATATCCATCCTGGAAGCCACTGTGGCGGCGCCCGGCATAATTACGGTGTCACGGTTCATGAACCGGAGGCTGTATTTGCGGTTTGGGCCGTAGGGGAACTGGTCCGTGATGAATGAGTAGCAGAAATGTTTGTCACGGTTGGAGAAAACCGCCCTTGCAATTTGCTGGGAAGGGACGTAGCCTTTGAAGTCCATATCGGCCACCGGCGCCTGCCTGTTTTCCCCCATGAAACCGTCCCAGAACTTATTGTGAAGGGGGAGGTAGGTGATTGCAAAGGTATGGGTGTTAATCTCCAGGGGCTCCGAGTATGTGTAATTGAGGATGCCGCCAATGAGCTCCCAGTTTCCCGCGTGGGACTGCATTATCATTACCTGCTTGCGCTCACGGAAAAGGCGGTTCAGAACCTCCGGGTTGGAGATTTCTACAATGTGGCTGTCCTTTAGACGCCTGCGCCCGCGGTCTCCGCGGCAGGATCCAAACCACAGGGTTTCAGTGAGAACGCGCCCGAAATGCGTGTAGAACTGTTTGGTGATGGCTTTTATCTCTTTTGCCGATTTTTCCGGGAAGCTGTGCTGCAGGTTATCTTTCACAACATCTACCCTGTAGCGCACTATGCAGCGGGTGAACCATCCAAGGAAACGGCCCATGGCGTGGTGATACGGAAGAGGCAGGCGTCCGTGAAGCCGGAGCCAACCCGTTGCCAATCCCTGCCATAATGTCTTTCCTTGAGCCATACGTATCTACAAATATAGTCATAATTTATGTAATAAAGAATTTGTTTTTCAGGAATTTAATGCCTATATTTGCAGTCCTTTTTGGGCCGGAATTTGAGGCCAAAGAAGATAACTTATTTATTAACAATTAATTAACAAACAATGGTTAACCAGTACGAAACCGTTTTCATTGCAACTCCCGTTTTGTCTGATGCCCAGATGAAGGAAGCGGTTGCCAAGTACGTCAAGCTCATCACAGACAACGGTGGTG
>JAFZML010000070.1 GCA_017553255.1 Bacteroidales bacterium
CGCAGCCGTCGTTCAGGGCGTCGAAGCAGGCGCCCTCAAGTTGCTCGGCGTAGTGGATCAGTTCGGGAAGGTTGTCCATCTCGCCCCTCTTGCGGAACGCTCCGCTCCATGCGAAGATCGTTGCGATAGGGTTGGTCGAGGTCTCTTCGCCCTGGAGATATTTGTAATAGTGACGGGTCACGGTGCCGTGTGCGGCCTCGAACTCGTACTTGCCGTCCGGGCTCACAAGCACTGAAGTCATCATTGCAAGTGAGCCGAAAGCGGTGGATACCATATCGCTCATCACGTCTCCGTCGTAGGTCTTGCAGGCCCAGATGAAACCGCCCTCAGAGCGCATTACGCGGGCCACTGCGTCGTCAATCAGGGTGTAGAAATACTCAATGCCGGCGGCCTCGAACTGCTCCTTGTACTCGGCCTCATAAATTTCCTCGAAGATGGCTTTGAAGCGGCCGTCGTACTTCTTGGAGATGGTGTCCTTGGTGGCGAACCAGAGGTTCTCCTTCACGTCAAGGGCATATTTGAAGCAGCTGTGGGCAAAGCTTGCAATGGATTTGTCCGTGTTGTGCATACCCTCAATGACGCCGGGGCCTGCGAATTCATGGATAACTTCCTCTATCCTCTGGCCGGAAACGCCCTCGAACACAAGCTTGGCAACGCCGGGCTCAGTGGTCTGGATTTCCACGTCACGGTAAACGTCACCGTATGCGTGGCGGGCAATGGTGATGGGCTTTTTCCAGAACTTCACCGCAGGGTGGATGGAAGGGATGGTGATTGGTGTGCGGAACACGGTGCCGTCCAGCATGGCGCGGATGGTGCCGTTGGGGCTCTTCCACATCTGGTGAAGGTTGTACTCGCTCATCCTCTGGACGTTGGGAGTGATGGTGGCGCACTTGACTGCAACGCCGTATTTCTTTGTTGCATTTGCGCTGTCTATGGTAACCTGGTCACTGGTCTTGTCACGGTACGGGAGACCAAGGTCATAGTACTCTGTCTTAAGGTCAACGAACGGAAGGATGAGCTCATCCTTGATCATCTTCCAAAGGATTCTGGTCATTTCATCGCCGTCCATCTCGACCAGCGGTGTTGTCATTTTAATCTTTTCCATATTATTTCATGCGGTTTTTATAATAATTCATAAGGCAGCCGTCGGCAAGGATTTCCCTTTCTTCGGGCGTAAGGTTCTCAAAATGAAGGAGTATGCCGATGCTTCGGCCGCTCTTTGTGATCACGCGGGCCTCGGCCTGCTCTTCTCCGCCAAGGATGGCCTTGCGGATGCCGGGTACAAATACGTAGTCCCCGGGCTCATAGTCAAACGGAGTGTCCTTGTCAATGGTGAACGGCACGATTCCCCAGTTGATGCAGTTGGAGCGATAACGCTTTGTGGCGTACTCATAGCAAATGTTGGCATCACCTCCAAGAACCTTCTGGCAGGAGGCGGCCTGCTCACGGGCGCTGCCGTCTCCGGGCTTGTTGGCAAAGACGCAGGAACCAAGGGAAGTGTTGTCTGCTTCGGCCCCGGCAACGGCCAGTGCACGGCGGAGATCCTCGCTTACAATTCCAGCCCTGCGGTTGCGGTCATCTTCCTGGATCCGCTTGCTGATACCTACATATTCCGGCACGCGTCTTGAGAGCGCGAACTCACTGAGCTTAAGCGGATTGGAACGGTAACTTGAAGTTTCACCTGAAGGGATTAGTTCATCCGTTGTTGTAACCGGATCATGGATTACGGCAGCCAGTTCAAGCATCATATTCTCCTGCATTGCAGGCATTGCCGGCCAGTCCTTGATGTTGGGACCGTAGCGGAGTTCCGTTTCCGGAAGAGCATGGCCGAAACCATTGTAAATGCGCTTGCTGTAAATGGTTCCGTCAAAGCTGTAAGGCTTGTGGTTGTCCTCATATTCAATGTCAGTTGCAGCGGTGATAACGCCACCGTTGGCAGCGGTTGCCGCAATGCTGCGGGCATCCATGAGAGCCACCATTGAAATCTGGCCCTGACCGGGCTTGGAGCCCTCCCTGTTGGGGAAATTACGGGTGGTGTGGCGTATGGAGAGGCCATTGTTTGACGGGACGTCACCAGCGCCAAAGCAAGGGCCGCAGAAAGCGGGTTTAATCACAACGCCTGCCTCCAGGAGTTCCTCGGCAATATGATTGCGCGTTGTTGCAAGATACACCGGAGTGCTCTGGGGATAAGCGCTCATTGTGAAGTAGTCGTTGCCGATGGATTTGCCCCTGAGGATGCTTGCCGCCTCACTGAGGTTGTCATAAGTGCCGCCTGAGCAGCCCGCGATGATGCCTTGGTCTGCCCAAACCTTTCCGTCACGGATCTTGGACAGGAGGTCCGGATGAACCTTGTCACCAAAACGCTTCAGGGTATCTTCCTCAATGGCCTTCAGAACCTTCTCAGGGTTCTCCTGCAGCTCATGGATGGTAACGGCATTTGACGGGTGATAAGGCAGGGCAATCATGCTCTCCTGCTTACTGAGATCTATTGTAACAACGGAATCATAATATGCCACGGCGCCGGGTTTCAGCTCCTTGTAAGCCTCGGGACGGCCGTGCATGGTGAAATACTCCTGGACCTTCTCATCCGTAACCCAAATACTTGTGAGACAGGTAGTTTCCGTGGTCATAACGTCAATGCCGTTACGGAAATCTATGGGCAGATTTGCCACGCCGGGACCGGCGAATTCCAGCACCTTGTTCTTCACAAAGCCGCTCTCGAAAACGGCCTTCACAAGGCTTATGGCCACATCATGAGGGCCGATTCCCTTCCTGGGTTTTCCCTCCAGCCAAACCAGAACAACCTCCGGAGCATTGATGTCCCAGGTGTTCTTAAGGAGCTGCTTCACAAGCTCACCGCCACCTTCACCAACACCCATATTACCCAGCGAACCATAGCGGGTATGGGAGTCAGATCCCAGTATCATATTGCCGCACTTTGTGAGCGCCTCCCTGGCATATTGGTGGATAACCGCCTGGTTTGCAGGAACATAGATGCCGCCATATTTCTTTGCGGCACTAAGGCCGAATACGTGGTCGTCCTCATTGATAGTGCCGCCCACTGCGCATAGAGAATTGTGGCAGTTAGTCATGGCATACGGCAGCGGGAACTCCTTCAGGCCGCTTGCACGCGCCGTCTGGATTATGCCCACGTATGTGATGTCATGTGACACCATGGCGTCGAATTTTATATGCATCTTAGATGCCCGGTCCCTGCCGGGCATGACGTCACCCCCGACTTGATCGGGGGTCTCATGTGCACGGAGGATGCGGTAGGCAATGGTGTTCTCGCGGGCCTCATCCTTCCCAATGGACGCGGACTCGCTGAATGTTTTTCCGTCAAGGAGATAAACTCCGTTAGGGTTAAGTGTTACCATATAATAGAATCAATAAATATTGTCAGTGCAAGCATATCCGCCGCCCCTCCGGGAGATATCCTCTCCCGGGCATAGCGGATGCATAGGTCTTTGAGGGCATCTGCGTGCGTTGGGCTAGCGATGTCAGGAGAAAATTGGTTTTTCGGGCACCGTCCCGAAAAATAATTTTCTTCTGACGCCGGGAGAGCAGATGCTGTCTGAAGGACAGACGCCGCTTCAAGTTTAACTTTCTGCGCACGGTCCTGACCTACGCGTTTGATAATACAAGTGTCGTCAAGAGTGGACATAATGCGCAGGAGTGTCAATTGAACAGCAGATTCTTCGCTGCGCTCAGAATGACAAGGAGTAGCGTTTTCAGAATGACAAAGTGAATGGTAGAATGGCAGCCAGTCCTCAAAAAGGTCACGGTAACCGTCAAGGGCCATGGCGCGGGCATCCTTGATGCCTTCCGGCCGTGGAGCTAACTTGCTGTCTCTCAGCTGATTATGCAAAACCGTCTGGGCGATTTCGGGTAGACGTTTTTGCATAAACTCCTGAATATCAACACCTTGCCTCCACGCGGCTGCGGCGTTGAGAGCCAGCCCAAGGCAGAAAATGGCACCGCGGTGCGTGTTCACACCGCCGGTTGCTTCCATCATGGCCCTTTCCGCCTCAATCCCCGCTTCCCGAAGCTCTTCGGGAGACGCTGCAAGTGCCATCCTTGACCAGAACGGCCTGAGTGCCTTTATTCCGGCCATCATTGTGGCGTAATTCATATCAGAATGCGCCCCATTAGAGTCCGGACCAACCAGTCCCGGCTTCAAAGGCGTATCAAGTTCCATAACAAGCGCCCTTTCCGCCAACGCCGCCAAAAGATACGGATGCGTAGTTTCCGGGCACAGCGCTGCAGCCTCCTGGTACCTCCCCCGCTCCAATGCTGAACGCACTGCAGTGGCCGTAACGGCATCTGCGTGCGTAGGGCTTAAGGAGGAAGAAGGAAATTGGTTTTTTGGAAAGCCTTCCAAAAAATAATTTTCTTCTGACGACTGCTGAGCAGATGCCCGATCAGGGTCGGGCATGACGGATATTTGAGATACACTCGGCCTTCGGGCTCGGTATGACAAACGTTCTATGACACAAGTATTGATGCGCTCTGCCATCAAGTCATTGTACCGGGCTGTGAGGGGGTCTGAAGGCTCAGAGCCAACAAAGCGTACGGGATTGCCCAGTGCCGGAGAAATCCACCGTGAGAAGAGGTCCAGATCCAGCAGCATCTGCGTTTCCGCCGCGTCTGAAAGGTCCTTCAGGAAATACGTAGGAAACGTTGCGGCAGATATGCAGTAGTCCGATCCCTCCAGCACCGTGATACGGGCATCTGCGTGCGTTGGGCTGGCGATGTCAGAGGAAAAATGGTTTTTCGGGCACCGTCCCGAAAAATATTTTTGCTCTGACGACAGGTGGGCAGATGCCCGATCAGAGTCGGGCATGAGGGAGGATGCCGGGAGGGCAGATGCCCGATCAGAGTCGGGCATGACGGGAGAGCCGGAGCCGGGCATGACGCCTGAGCGAATCATGGCAAGGCGCTCAGAGTACGGGAAGGCGGAGACGTCTTCCTTCACGGGGATGATGTAGAGGTGGTCTACCTGCTCCAGGGCCTTCTCAATTAGGTATTTGTGCCCCAGGGTGAAGGGATTGGCGTTCATTACAATGACGCCGGAGATGCCCGGTCGGGGCCGGGCATGACGGAGTGCGCCGTTGGCCTTGCAAATGCCAGAGAGATACTCACAATAGCGTTCCAGTCCCTTGCCGTTCTCCATAAGGACGGCCTTGGGGGCGCGGGCTATTTCATGGAAGCCGATGCTCTCAAAGATTTGAAGGTTTTCCGGCTTGGTGAAGACCTTCAGATTCAGAATGCCAGCAGCCGCGGCATCGGAGACAACCCGTGACAGGAGAGGCAGCATACAGCCCTCTGAGCGGGCGGAAGAGGCCACGGCAACACACTTGATTACATCGGCCTTAATCCCGGCGCCGGCAATTATTGACCCGTCTGGGGCAGTCCAGGCGTAATAATGGTCAAGGGATTCCATACGGAGGCCGTTTTCCAGGAGGAAGGCTTCTACCTGCTTCCGGAAATGAGGATGGCTCAGAGGGAGCTCCTGTATGGAACCGTGATCCAGCATTTACCTTTGTAGGCGTGCAATAAGTTCATTCCCAAGGGCTTCCTTGGCTTTGATATGCTCCAGGACGGCGGTCACAAAGGAGTTGGACTCAAAGTCTCCGCGAACCTGTGAGAAGTCACGCTCCTTGATTTCGCGGTCGCCATCGGCCCCGAAACCAGTCATGGAGGCAAGGATGAATTCCTTGCGGGCGTCCTCGTAGAGCTCCTTGTCAAGGCCGATA
>JAFZML010000071.1 GCA_017553255.1 Bacteroidales bacterium
ATGATGGCAAGGAGTGAAGGGAATATCATCTCATGCTGTGCGGCCTTGGTGGAAATGCGTACGCAGGAAGTGTAATCCGGACGCTGCTTTCCTTCAAGGATGCCTGCAATCTCACGGAACTGGCGACGCACCTCAATGACCATCTTCTCTGCAGCACGGCCCACGGCGTTCATGGTGAGACCGCAGAACAGGAATGCCATCATGGAACCAATGAATACGCCCACCAGAACCATGGGGTTCATAAGGGTAATGTCATAGTGCTCTACAATATCCGTGATGCTGCCGTGTGCAAGGCGGGTGAACTCTGCGGCCATTTCTCCACCCTTAGCGGCCATGTGGCCGAATCCAATCTTGATTTCCTCAATGTAGGAGGCCAGGAGGGCAAGTGCGGTGAGGGCTGCGGAACCAATTGCAAAGCCCTTACCGGTTGCAGCGGTGGTGTTGCCAAGGGAGTCAAGGATATCTGTCTTCTCACGCACGGAAGGATCCAGCTCACTCATCTGAGCGTTGCCGCCGGCGTTATCCGCGATGGGGCCGTAAGCGTCTGTAGCCAGGGTGATACCCAGGGTTGAAAGCATACCAACGGCGGCGATAGAAATGCCGTAGAGACCCATAGAAAGGGTATCTGTGCTGAAATGGAAGCCCGTTGCAAAGCCGTATGCCAGAAGGATTGCAAGGGCAATGGTGACCACGGGAACTGCGGTGGAAATCATGCCCAGACCCACGCCGTTGATGATGACGGTTGCAGGGCCAGTCTGGGCGCTTTCGGCCAGCTTCTGTGTGGGCTTGTAGGAATGGGAGGTGTAGTATTCTGTGATTTTGCCGATAACTACGCCAGCTACAAGGCCGGAGACCACGGAAAGGGCCATCTGCCACCAGTTGGGGAAGCCCAGCACATAGAATACGCCGAAGGAGACCAGGGCAATGAGCACTGCGGCAAGGTTGGTGCCGCGGCTCAGGGACCCAAGGAGGTCCTGCAGGGAAGCGCCTTCCTTGGTACGGACCACGTAAATACCTAAGATAGAAAGCACTACGCCGATTGCGGCAATCATCATAGGAGCAAGGATTGCCCTCATCTGAACGGCAGTGCCGTCTCCGAAGAAGGCCGATGCACCAAGGGCCATTGTGGCAAGGATGGAGCCGCAGTAGCTCTCATAAAGGTCTGCGCCCATACCGGCAACGTCACCTACGTTGTCACCTACGTTATCGGCGATGGTGGCGGGGTTGCGGGGATCGTCCTCAGGGATGTCCTGCTCCACTTTACCAACGATATCGGCACCCACATCGGCAGCCTTGGTATAGATACCGCCGCCGACACGGGCAAAGAGGGCCTGGGTACTTGCACCCATGCCGAAGGTGAGCATGGTGGTGGTGATCACTACAAGGTTCTGGGCCTGGGTGGGCTCATAGAAAATCTTGAGGATGCTCCACCAGATTGCAATGTCAAGAAGGCCCAGGCCAACCACGGTGAGGCCCATCACGGCGCCGCTGCGGAAGGCTATCTTAAGGCCGGAATTGAGGCTGCGCATTGTAGCATTTGCCGTACGGGCGCTTGCAAAAGTGGCGGTTTTCATGCCCACGAAGCCGGCCAGGCCGCTGAAGAAACCGCCGGTAAGGAAGGCGAACGGAACCCAGGGATTCTGGACACCGAAGCCGTATGCAAGTACTGCAAAGAGGGCAGCAAGAACAATGAATACAACAATGACAACCTTGTACTGCTGTTTGAGGTACGCCATTGCGCCCTCACGCACATACTGTGCGATTTCTTTCATAGTGGGGGTTCCTTCGCTTTCCTTCATCATCTGACGGAAGAAAATCCATGCAAAGAGCAGGGCCAGGACGGCCGCTGCCGGAACCAGATAGAATAAAAAGTCCATTGTTATAGGTTTAGTATTATTATTGTTCTTTTTGAGATACGCTCGCTTCGCTCGGTATGACAGAAGGGATTACTCGGTATGACAGGGGGTTATTCGGGGACGACTATTATTTCACCGTGCTCCTGGGCCACGGTTTCTTTCCAAAGCTCCGTGTAGCCGGGCCATTCAATCTTTTCAGGAATGGCGGTGGAGAACTCAGAGTGCTTGAAGCTGCCGTCCGGGTTCTGGGGCTTCACGTTGCCGTCCATGAACTTTATAAGTAGTTCTTCTTCCAGCTTTTGCCAGGCCTTGAACTGCTCCTGGGCGGTGTTTACGGAGTAATCCGTTACGTACTTCACAATTTTGGCGTAAGGCTTTGAAGACACCATGACATCTCTCTTGGAAGAGAGCTTTTTCTGGAGCTGTATCACCACCTGATTATACATGACAACGGCCATGGAGTCTACAGAGTGGGTGCGGTGCTCCATCTGGTCTATCTCAAAGGCATCGGCCTTGGCCCTGACATAAGGAGCCATTATGTTGTACATCTTGTAGCAGGCGTTGGAGATGCGGTTGTTGATCCAGAAGGAGGCGGTTGGAGAATAATGGAGAAGGTCTCCGTTCCCTTCCCTGAAGCACTCAGGAATCTTTGTGACGGAGGTATAAATTGGTGAAAGGTAGGAAGTTGCGGCATCGTCCGTGCCGAACCAAAGTATGCCTCCCACAACGTCCGGGACGTAGTTACGGGCCTGACCCACCATCCAGAAACCGGTTTGCTGTGTGGCTATGGCGCGCTCATTGACATAAGTTTTGCCGTCAAACTCCCATTCCATGGGCCTCCAGCGGTACGGAAGGGCGTTTCCGCCGGCGCCGATATCCTGGGTCATATCCATGGGGGTGCCCTCAAAATGGTCTCTCATAACATCGGCCAGCTCCTTGACGCCCACCTTCTTGCGGGGGAACACAAACAGGGGAATATCCCCTTCAAGGTTATTGCCAAGGACATAGTCAAGATAACCGTATGCGTCCTTGGTGACGGCGTTGCCGGCGTCATCGTAGAAGGAGAACCAGCCGTCTGTGAGGATGTTGAAGGCGCTCCAGGCGCGGGCGTCGCAGCCGCGGACAGTGCCGAAGTCTATGGGGCAATATGCCTTCTTGAAGGAAAATTCTGAGTCCGGGCCGTCATAATAGCCTTTGCGGCGGGCAAAGCGGATTACGTCCGGGGCGTAGAGGCAGTTGTCCGGGTCATTCAGCGGGAAGGTGCCTATGCGGGCCTGGTTTGCGTGGGCGCAGATTGCGCCGTCAGGGACGCGGCGGGCCACCCACACAATACCCTTGTTAACGTTTACGCCGTTGCGGATATTCATTCCCTTGCCGATGAGTTCCATTATCCAGGCCTCGTTTTTATCGGCAATGGAGAAGGTTTCTCCCTCCGACGCATAGCCGTAGGTGTTTGCAAGGTCCACAATGATGTCAATGGCTTCGCGGGCCGATTTTGCCCTCTGGAGGGTGATATAGATGAGGGAGCCGTAATCTATGCCTCCCTTTTTGTCCTCAAGCTCCGGGCGGCCGCCCCAGGTGGTTTCAGTGATAATTACCTGGTACTCGTTCATGTTGCCAACCGTCTGGAAGGTATGTTCCACCTGCTCAATGTCTCCAAGATAACGGTGGGAGTCCCAGTCATAGATGTTGAGGATGCTGCCAGGCGCCCAGTCCACTGCGGGGCGGAAATAAAGCTCCCCGAAGAGGTAATGGGAATCTGCCGCGTATGACACAAGCACGGAGCCGTCCTTGCTGGCGCCGCGGCTTACAATCACATTGGTACAAGTATTGCCTTCTATGCCGATGGTCATGAAAATGGCCGAAAGCATAAGGACCTTGAGTATATTTTTGCCTTTTTCCATTAATTGCGTAATTTTGCAAACATTACAAGAATACAAAGATATGAAAATTTGTAAGATTTTCCTTATTGCGTTCCCCTGTTTGATGCTGGGCGGCAGCGTATGGGCTCAGAATCAGCCCCAGAGCCCTCAGGAGCAGGAAAAGCAGATGACGGAATTCATAGATAAGGAGGTAAAGCGCCTCTCAGATATGCTGGACCTTGAATACTGGCAGGAATTCTACGTAGATTCCGTCCTCAACCATGACCTCCGCGCCAGCAGAGATGAGATGATGGAAATGCAAAAGGCCCGCGTTGAAAACACGGACCTTTACGTGGCTGTTTCTGACAAATGGATGGAGCGCATAGACTCCGCGTACATGCGTTTCTTCACGCCGGCCCAGTGGGACAAATACTGGAAGGCAAACGGAAAGCGCGCCCAAAAGGAGCGCGACAAACGCAAAAACAAAAAGTAGCCCTCCCGGGCTACTTTTTTGTTGTCTATTTCAGCATTATTGAGCGGAGATCGTCAATATCCTGCTGGGGAACGTCAATCTTACGGAGATACTTGACTATACGTTCCTGGTAGGTTCCGCTGTCAGTCTCGGCATAGATGGTTTTGCGGATGGAATTATAGCTGTAGTTGTCCCAGTAGTGCTTGTACACCGTACCGTTTTCTGACATTCCCCAGTCTGCGGGGGTGAAGTACGTGAGCTCATAGTCCTTTGCCATATCGCTCTCAGAGAATCCAAGGACTCCCTCTATGAGTACGGCAAGGGTGGCGGTACGGTCACGGCCGGCCGCGCAGTGGAAATAGACTGGTTTTCCGTCCCTCAGTTCCTGGACAAGCCACATGAACATATCCTTCATCTTCTCCTTGTTGTCGCGGACCATATGGTTGTAACCCTCGTCAAATCCGGGAGCAAGGAAATCCACGCTGCTTCCAAGGGGTGATTCTGAGGGAACGTCCTTCGCTTCCCTGAGGTCAATCTCAGCCCTGATACCTTCGGCAAGCATTTCCGCCTTGCCCGCAGAATTTGTGCGGGAGCCGTTGATGGCACCGCCGCGGAAAATCTTGTGATATCTCACGGTTTTGCCGTCAAGGCCTTTGTAGCCGCCAAGGTCCCGGCCGTTACGGACGTTTGGTTCATAGAACACCTGACGCAGATGACCCCTGGTGGGGAAACTGCCGCTTGCAGTAACGGTTCCGTCGGAAGTCACCCTCCACTGGTATGTGGTGTTGGGGACAAGGTTTGTGATATCCTGGCTGGAAACGCCGGATGAAAGGGTGTATTCCCTGGTCCAGTCTCCTTCCATCACGGTGAGTCTCTGCTCTCCGGAACCTGAAGGTTTCCAGGAGATAGTATATGTGGGTGGAAGTTCCTCATTGTTCCAGCTGGGGCCACCGCCGGGATAGTTTCTTACAAGAGACAGGGAGCCGTCCTGTTTACCTCCCTCCGGATTCTGCTTGATCACTTCAGTGTAATCCACTTCTGCCATGTATTTTTCAACATAAGCATTGGTGGCAAGGAATGACTCGGAAGCGTCTGCCGTCCAGCCAAGGAGCGGACCGGCAATGGCCTTGGAAAGGGTCCAGTTGGCGTCATCTCCCTGGATGGCCCAGTACATTGCGCCCTTAAGGCCCTTTTCCTTCACGTAATTGGCCTTAAGGCTTATGGACTGCTCATTGTCATAGCTCAGGACCATTGTACCACCGGCATCGGCAAGGTAGGGCACCTTTGCGTCGTCGTCCCAACGCTCCTGATAGTTGCCTTTCACAATATCCTTATAGTAGACAAAGTTGTCACTTTTCCCCTCCGTGAAGGCATGGCCGTTATCCCTGCCGTAGAAAGGCATACCCAGAGTCATCCTGTCATAAGGGACTCCGGCGTTGAAAAGAAGAGCCACCGCCTTGTCGCAGGTGTTTTTGGCCATTGAAGAAGAGTACAGGGGCGCGTTGTGGCGTGGAGTACTGCTCTTGGGAGAACCCATATCGTAGGTCATGATGTTCACCCAGTCCATGTACTTCAGGACCTCCGGATAATCCACGTGAATCTCATCGGCCGATGATGCCATGGTGATGAGCTTATCCTCCCCAAGCACAGCCCTGAGATCCTTGATCAGTTCGGTGAAATTGGCCTTGTCCCCGGAGGAAGCCTCAATATGCTCAGAGGTTTCTTCACCAGGATACTCCCAGTCAATGTCTATGCCGTCCAGGCCGTACTTGTTCACTGCTTCGAGGCAGTAAGCACAGAAAGCGGCGCGGTTGTCTTTATCCCGTGCCATGCCGCTGAAATAATCTGCGCCCCAACCGCCTATTGACAGCATCACCTTGAGGGTGGGATTGGTCTTTTTCAGGGCAACAACCTTCTTCAGACGGTCCTCTTTCTTGATTTCAAGGGTCTTATGGTCACTCTTTATCTTGCCGAATGCAAAGTTGATGTGAGTGAGATACGTGGGATCCGGAAGGAAGGCGTCATTGTTGTCTCCGTAATCATAGCCCACAATGATATAGTTCCCGGTGGCCGCCGAAGGGTCTGTGCCGGGATCTGTGCCGGGGTCTGTGCCGGGATCCGTGCCGTCGTCCGGTGGCGGCGGCGGAAGCTGCTGCTGAGATGTTTCCGGTGCCACGCATGCCAGAAGCGCGGGGAAAAGCAGGCATATTGCCAGGTGTTTCAGTGTCTTTCTCATATTGCAAATATACAAATATTCTAAAACCTTGGGGCCGAATCATAAACTGACTCAAGGGTGTATTCAGGGTCTTCCGACGTCCAGGCCTTGACTATTGTTTCTATCATCTCCCGGGCGTCGTCGTCATAGAACTCTCCGTTATCCCTGCGGAAGTAAGGATGGTGCTCAGGGCCTTCCTTGCCGCTACCCCCGCAGTCCCAGAGGGTGCAGGGCAGGCAGTAGGTGCGTGCGGCCTTGAAAATGTATTCAAGGTAGTATTTCCTGAAAGCCCGGCCGCGGGTGTCGGAATCGGCGCGCTTGGAGCAGCCGGTCTCTCCTATATATACGGGGATGTTTTTTGCAATGTAATTGTCATAGAGCGTCTTGAAAGTCTCCCGGGCAAAGTCTTCGTCGTACTTTCCCTTGGACAGTCCAGGCTCTGCCGTATGTCCCCAGTCCGAGTAAGGCAAATATAACTTCTTGTCCGCCCCTCTTTTGCCAAGGGTATAGTCCGAAGGGTCATAGAAATGGACCGCCAGCATCAGTTTTCCGGCGGGATCATTGGGAAAAACCAGATACTTTGCGAACTTGGGGTTGCCGCAATACGTGGTTACAGACAGCCAGCGGGTTTCATTGTAGCCGCCGCAGCCGCGGACCGTATCCACAAATACCTGAAGCCACTGGTTGATTATATTGCATTTGGCGGCAATATTGGACCCGCCGTCCCAGTCTCCGTCGTTGAGCTCATTGAAGCCCTCAAAGACAAGCCATTCCCCGCAATCGGCAAAATTGCGTGCTATCTGGCCCCAAACCGCCGCAATCTCTTCCTTTACCTGGGCGTTGATGGCGGCATCCTTGACGGCGCCCTTCAGGTTTTGCCAGTGGCCGTCGTCATGGTCTTCGTCGTGGTGGGTGTCAACTATTATGTTGGCAAAGCCGGCATTGCGGGCATAATTCACCACTTCCGTCACGCGGGCCATCCAGTCCGCGTTGATTGTGTAATCCGGCGCCGGTCCTATCATCCCAAGCCAGGTGACGGGAATGCGGATGGTGGTAAATCCGGCGTCGTGAACTTTCTGAAGGGCCGCCTGGGTGACCTTCTTATTGCCCCAGACGGTTTCACTTGGCATGAGGTAATCCTTGTCGTCCGGGTCTTCCTCATAGGCGTCCAGATTGTTGCCAAGATTCCACCCTATGCCCATTTCCATGGTGCGGCGGGTGGCGTCGTTGGAAAGGACACCGTCCCCGGGGGAGGGATCGTTTCCCTCCCCTCCGGGCGATGTAGAATCTCCGTCATCTGCCGCAGGCGGCGCTCCCGGAGTAAAACCCTGGGAGTTTACCGGTGTGCAGGCGGAGAGGAAAAAGCACACCAATATACCTGTAAGCAGCTTTTTCATTACTATAATCCGGTAAATGCTATCTTGTAAATCTTGGATGTGGATCCGTCGTCTCCAACCCACACGCAGTTACGCTTGTGATCAACACAGATAGATTCGGCATTTCCCACGTCCTTCACGTCATAAACGGCTTTCAGCTTGGTGACCTCTCCGTCAAAGACAAAAATCTTGTGGGCTTCCGAATCAATTACCCAGAGAAGGTCTGTCTCCGCGTCATAGCACAGGTCTCCAACTTCCTCAATGCCTGGAGCAAGGGTTCCAAGCTGTTTTTTCCACTTCTTGGTGCCGCTTACCGTGTACCGCCACAGGGTTGCGCCACTTTGTGAGCCGATATAAAGGTCTCCCTTATACCAGGCGATACCCTCCATACCGCTGTTACCCATATCATCTGCCTCTGCCACGTCATACAATTTCTTTTCAAGCGTGGTATACGGGGATTTTATGCGCATTACGCGGTCCGGCTCATAGGCAATGTAAAGGTCTCCGGTAGAAGGATCAAGGGTTATGCCTTCCATATCATACCAATAATCTACATACTTTCCTTGCGAATTAGAGTAATACTGTCCGCCATAAAACACGTCGTGAGACAGAGGCTGGGAATATGTTATACTCTCTACGCTGCCGTCGATATTGGTAAACTTATAGAGATAGCCGGCATCTCCAACACCCCATAGGAAGTCTCCATCCTTGCTCAGGCACAGACCGGACAGCTCCACCACAGACGAATCAAATACCTTGCGGGTATAACTGCCCTGCACGGGCATGCCGGGTTCATTTACAAAGGCCTCCTGCTCCTCCGAGATGCAGCGTACGCTGCCACCCTGAGCCGCCTTCTGGGAAGACTTTGTGGAGGAACTGCCGTTAAGGAATATACCGTAGCCCTGGTTGTTGGCAGTGTCCATGTGGGAGTTCCAGATTTTGGTCTGGGAACCCGCTCCGGAGTATGTGCCGGATACATCAATATAACCCGTGTAAGGGAACCACACCTGCGGCTCTCCCACGGCAAAAGCGTAACCGGCGGCATACTGCCATCCCTTGGCCGAAGAAAGCGGATCCATGGGGAAGAAGCCCGAAAGGTCTTCGCGCATGGGAACCTTGTATCCCGGAGGGCAAGGGTCATAGATGGTTTTGGTTGCACCGTCGCCCCAAACAGTCTTGTCCACGCTGGCCATCCATGTGCCGTCCGTGGCCGCAAATACGGTGGGGTTGGAGATGGTCTCGGCCAAACTCATTGTGCCGGAACGTTTTTCCGGATTCTTGCACTGGAACGGGTCCTTCCTTCCCCACTGGTACAGCAGGCCGTATGAATCCGGTCCTGCCGTTGCCGATGCCGCCTCAAGGGCGCCAAGGTTGCGGTCCATGGTGGTGTAGAAGGAAAGGCCGTATTTGTCCCTGCCAATCTCTGTCTTGGGAATCCAGATATGCCAGCTCCAGAGGGTCTTTCCGGAGGCGTCCTTTGCCGCCAGAAGGGCATTTCCGGCCTTGATGGACTGCGGCGTCTCAAAGGCTATGTATCCGTCCTTGAAAGCAGGATTCAGGATCATGCCTTCCGCGGTTTCCCAAAGGATTTCCGCCTTTGCAACGGTACCCACGGATGCGGTACCGTTACCCTTCACGGGCTTGAACTTGTAGCTGCCGACCGATGTCACAACATAGCAGTTGGACGTGCCGGAAGCGCCAAGGTCCACCGCCACGGCGGGGTCTGTGCCGGGGTTGTCACCGGGATTGTCTCCCCCGGGGGTGTCACCAGGGTCATCACCCGGTTCGTCCCCAGGCTCATCTCCCGGCTCATCGCCAGGGTCATCTCCGGGATTGTCTGCGGGTGTGGTGTTGTCCGGCGACGGCGGGGGAACAACGTTGTCGCTTTCCTTGGTACCGCCGCAGGAAAACAGCAGCGGTACCAGGATTGCGACAAGGATTGTCAATAGTTTTTTCATTCAGGTTAAGTTGAAATGCTACTCGTCGTACGTTTCGCAGCGAACCGAGCCCGCGATGGAGCGGCAAGTCTGGCCTTTGGACAATATTCCGCCAGAAATCAGCATGGAATACGTGAGGTTTACGGTGTCGTGGTCCATATGTGTATTCCATACAATCACATCACCTACCTGATACGTTCCATCCGGATTGATATATCCGCAGAGCGGAAGCGTAGAGGCCGGATTACCAATCTGGTAATAGTACTTGTCCATATTTGCCACGAAGGTGGCGGCGACTGCCGCATTCTTGTCCGGTTCAAAGAAAAGAGCACGCTTACGTCCTGCCACGCGGTAGCCCTTAGGGCAAGGATCGTAGATGGTCTTCTTGTTTGAACGCTCCTGGTCTCCCCAGGCTTCGCGGTCATCCACGGTGTTCCAGTCAAGGGCGGGCTCGGCAATGAATGCGGTAGGATTGGCCGCCGTTTCTTCCGTTTCGTCACTGCCCTGGTCCTGGGTCATCTGCCCAGTATGAAGGGTCATGGCCTCACCGGCGAATGTTGCGGATTCCGCTTCTCCGGCAGCCTTGGCACCAATGAACGGATCCTTGCGGCCCCACTGGTACAGCAGGCCGAACGAACGGGAATCCGCCACGGCTCCGGGCTGCGTGTCAATAAGGGCGCCAAGGTTGCGGCTCATAATCTGGCAACCGCTTGTATACCCGTAATCGCCGGTCGTTGGCATTGTCTCCGGCATCCAGATATGCCAGCTCCAGAGGATGTTTTCATTCTCATCCAGCGCTGCCACCAGCGCATTTCCGGTATGGAACGGCGCGGGAACCTCAATGTAGAACTGGCCGCCTTCATACATGGTATTGCAGATGAGGCTGCCTTCCTCCACTGCGTCTCCATTGCACCAGGTTTCCCAAAGGACTTTGGTAGACTCAACGGCACCTACGGATTTATTACTGTTACCCTTTAGCGTGGGGAACTTGTAAACACCGGGTTTTGTAACAATGTAGCTGTTGGCTCCTGTGCCTTCTGCAAGGGCTTCGGCCGCGGTCACGTCAATGGCCTGGACATAATCCTTCAACTTACTGGTGATGTCTCCCAGATCCACAACCTTGCCCTGTTCGGCCTTGGTTTCTGTCTTGACGGTATAGACTTTCTTGGCTTCTCCGTTAATATAAAGTTTAAGATCAAAGCCTGAAGGCATCTCCATGCCGATAGGAATGAAGACCTGTTGATCGGCCTGGGCACCGCCTGCAATCTTGCCGCCAACTGTAACCAGGGGACTCTTATGGTACTGATCAACGATAAACTCGCTATTGGTGAGTTTGGCTTGAATGTACTCATATCCCACCGAGGCGTCCTTACGGCCTGTAAAGGCATAAGTGTCGTACTGCCCGTCAACCTTGAACGCGATGGGAGTGGTGAGTTCGCGGAAAGCAAACTGATTGTCGGCATCGTTGCAGGCAACCATAAGCAGCGCATTGGTGGTGGAGAATCCACTGTAGAAGAAACAGTGGTCCGGGTTACTTGTGAGCTCCGCAGGCCAGGAAGCGTAGAGGTTGCTCTCGCAGTCTTCGCGGACATAAGGCTTAAGGCCGTCTACGGTTTTTGTGGCCTTCTTGCCGCCGTCGGTAATGTCAGCGGCGGCAAGAGTCACGGTTACCTGGTCCTTGGCATACTCGCCGTGAACCACAATCTGGTCTCCTTCCACCCAGGCGGTCTTGAGGCCGCCTTCGGGAAGGACAAATGTCAGGGAAAGGGATACGGGTTCAACTTCCACAATGGGCGGAAGACCCTCCGGTTCCCTTTCAGGAATCACCTTGCCTGTCTTGGTGCAGGAGCACATAAGGGCCACTACGGCCAGCAGGACAGCCAATATTGCAAATATCTTTTTCATAATCTTTCCTATTTAGCTGTTAATCCCAGGAGAACGGAGGGGTGTAGTCATAATATTCGCAGACAGCGCTTCCGCCGTGGTCCAGGCCGATGTACAGGAGTAATGACGCCTGCCAGGTGTACATTGAGCAGAAGGTTTCGCTGGTGTCGAAGGAATAGAACTCGTTCCCGTCAAGATAGAAGCTGACGTGGCAGTAATCACCGTTCTGGGTGTAGCCGACACCAACGTCGTGGGTGGTTACAGAAGCGTCATACGTTGCATTCTTCTTGTTGGGCAGTGAACCGAGGACAGAGCTGATGCTGATATCAGTGGAGCCGGCTTCAATGTTGTACTTGATTTCATTGTACTGGCTGGAGCCGGTTGCATCCTTGGTTGTGATCTCATTCCAGAAACGTACGCGGGAAACAGGATCGATGTTGGTCCAGTGGAAGATATGCATTCCGGCTGCCGCATCTGTCCTGTAAATCTGGGTAGGAGATGGTATCAGGGCTCCGACACCATTGAAGGAAGGCTTGGCCGTCCAGGTGCTGTTGCTGGTTACGCTCCATTCGCCAATTTCGGCCTCATTGAAGTACACCCTGACGGGCTCTATCTTATAGGCCTGGCGGACCAGAATCTCATGACTTACGAAGAAGCCGTTTTCATCGGCCTCCGTCTTGATGACAATGACAGAGTTACGGACAGTCTTTGCATCATTCTGCTGTACCTGCAGCTTGATGGTGCCGTCACCGGTAAAGGAAGGTGTGGAAATGGTGAACCAGTCGTCTGATTCATCCTTCTTGGTAACCGTCCACTTGGTGTTGGCCGCAACATCAAGCGCAATTTCGCATGCAGTCCATTCGGCCGACATCTTGTCATCGGCCGGTTCAAGCTGTACACCGTCCTGAGTATACTTGATATCTACTACTTTCTTGGAGTGGCGGTCATAGAGCGTCACTGTAGCATAGCGCATTTCTTTGGTGTTCTGCTGGGCGGAAACAGTAACCACGCCGTCCTTTTCTCCGGTGGCGCCTTCCTTTATGGTTAGCCAGTCTCCGTCGATTTCAGTAATGGCTGCGCTCCAGGGCTGGTTGGAAAACACGTGGAAAGATTTTTCGGAGGCGTCTTTGGGTATCAGAATCTCCTGCTCATCTTCAGGGACGCTGATGTAAGCGGAGCCCTTCTGATTCACGGTGACTTTCTTGCCAACATAGCCGTCGCTGGCAATCTCTATGTAGTCCGTGCGGTCGTCCAGCATTGTATTGTCATAATACTGGACTTTGATGGTTGTGTTCTCTCCCTTGCCAACGTGGACCAGGGAATCCGGAACCGCTTCTCCCGACTCCTGACTGATCATACACCAGTCCGGGTGATAACTGCGGACAGTCCAGGGTTTAGTGGATTTCACTACAATGGTGATGGTCTCAGGATTGAAAGCCGTGAGATTATAGATATCGTTGACACGGTAGCGAAGGTCCACCCCTGCCTCTGCAGCAGCCTCAGGGTTCACCGGCTCCTGCTTGGAGTTGCAGGCCCACAGTCCTGCGACCAGGGCAAGCAAAGCAAGAATAATATATGCTGTTTTTTTCATAAGGCGTAAGGTTTACCAGTCGGGGTTCTGGGGGTTCAAATTAGGATTGTTGAAGAGTTCCGGCTGCGAGATGGGATAGAGGTACATCTTGTCGTCCCAGACGCGGTCTTCCACCTTGATGCGGGTGTAAGTCTTGACGCCGCCATCATTGACAATACGCACACCGTCGATGCGCTTTTGGGTTGCATCGCCAATCTTCCAGCGGCGGACATCCCAGAAGCGGTGGTCCTCAAAGGCGAATTCAACGCGCCATTCACGCTGCAATGCCGTACGGAAAGCATCCTTGCCGGCTACGGTAACGTCTGGCATTCCGGCGTTTGCGCGAACCTGGTTAAGGGCTGCACGTGCGCTGATAGGGAAATCGGCGTCTGTTCCGTCGGGTCCCAGGATTTCGTTCACTGCCTCAGCGTAAGTCAGAAGGACCTCAGCGTAGCGGTAAACAATGAAGCTGTGCTGTTTTTTAACCGAAGCTTCCGGGGTGAAGTCTGTTTCCGGCTGAATGAAGCGGTTGAGGAAATAACCGGTGGGAGTACCGTGTTCCTGGCGGGTGGCGTGATAATCCAGACCGCCCTCATATGTCTCAATGACAGAGCCCTTGAAGGCCATGCCGTCGGCAAGGACAGCACGGGCAAAACGGATATCGCGTCCGTCATAAGGCTTGGCGGGATCAAAGGCGGGATCTGCTGAGTGCCAGCCTGTCTCGTCCAGGGTTACATCGTAGCCTGCCAATGTCTGGAAAGCATCCACCAGATTCTGTGTGGGATAGGTCTCGGACATTGAGGTACCGCGTTCTCCCATTGTGAAACGCACCGGGAAGTTGCGACGCTCGAAGCTTTGGCTTTCTGAACGCATAATCTGGAAGATTACCTCCGGAGAGTTGAAGCTGTTGCAGGTCTCGTCGGGATCAAGGCTGAAGAGGGGAAGGTCATTGGAATTCTTGAGATCCATGATGTCCTTGGCGGCCTTTCCGGCTTTCCTCCATTTTTCAACGTCTTCGTTAGGGTTGAACAGGGGGCTTGCGGCATAGAGCAGGGCCTTGGTCTTGAGTCCCTTGGCAAATCCGCGGGTTACGCGGCCGTACTCCTGATCAAGCATGGTCAGGTAGGAATCCGGGAGATACTTTGCGCAGGTATCGCATTCCTCCGCAATGAATGCCACAACATCGTCAAACTTGGTTTTGCCGATAGCGTTGGCTTCCTCTACGGTAAGCATGGAAAGCGGCATGGCAATGTCACCGTAACGGCGGGCCAGTTCAAAGAAGAAGTAGGCGCGAAGCACGCGGGCCTGATAAGGATACAGGTTCAGGTGCTCCATCTGCTCTGCGTAACCTGCCATGTGCTCATAGCGGGACAGGTCTACCGTCTTCATTGACTCCAGGAACTCGTTGGCGGCACGGATGCCGTAGTACAGGTTCCATTTGTCGTCTACCGTTGTAACGGGACTCCAGTTGCCGTTGGTGAATGTCTGGACAGTGCCGTCGGGGTCACCATATTCGGCGTCATCGGAGCCACAGTCACGAAGAGCGCTTCCAACATCGGAAATGTCCTGGTAAGGCATATATCCATAGATGTTAGTGAGCATCTTCTGGATATTGCTGTAAGTATTGTATCTGTCCTCGCGGGTATAGACTCCGGAAGTTTCATCAAAATCCAGGAAATGACAACCGGCCGCAAGAACCAGGGTCAAAAGTATGTAAAATATCTTTTTCATAGCGTATATCCCGGATTAAAAGTTAAACTTGACACCGGCCCAGAAGACCCGCGTTGTGGGATAATTTGCGCCCATCTGTTCCGGATCTGTAAACTTGATATTGTCGGCGCTGAACAGGTTGGTACCCGTAAGCGAGACTGTGGCGTCACAGATCTTGAGGAGACTTCTGGGAATATTGTAAGAGATGCCCACATTACGGAGCTTCAGGAAAGAGCCGTCCCTGTACCACTGACTGCCTGAACGGAAGTTATTCTCTCCGCTCTGGGTTGTCAGGCGCGGCATTGTAGCGCGGTCGGCGTTTTCAGGTGTCCATGGCGTCTCCCTGTTCAGGTAAGTGAGGGAGATGGTGTAGTTGTTGGCAATAGGCTGGTACAGCGGAGAGTCCAGCAGGCTCACCGTAACACCTGCCTGCCCCTGGAAGTCTGCGTAAAGCGTGAATCCCTTGAAGGAGGCGTGCAGGCCGAAACCATACTGGAATGTAGGGAAGGAAGTACCGGCCATCTTGACTTTGTCATACTGGTCAATTACACCGTCATTGTTCTGGTCCTTGTACCGGATGTCGCCGGGACGGACGTCACCATAGGTCTGGCGGGGAGCGGCGTCAATTTCAGCCTGGTCCTTGAAATAACCAATAGCCTCAAGGCCATAGTACTGATATACTGAATTGCCCTTGTGGTAGAGGTAATCGTAGGGCTGGTATGCCTGGCCGTCGTTTACAACCTCAGAGAAGAGGAGGCCGCCGTTGGCATAGAGGCCGTATTCAACCTCGCCAATCTTGTCATCCCAGGACAGGGCGATGTCTGATCCCCAGTACTTGTATGCACCAATGCTCTGGTCTTTCACACCAAGGCCCAGTACGCCGGATACGTTGGCCGGCTCTATGAGACACTTGGTTCGGCTTTCATAGAAGCCCTCTGCGCGGAATCCAAGGCGATTGCCGATAAAGCGGGTGTCCAGGCCGATGTTGGCGGTTTCAGCCTGCTCCGGGGCAAGCGTAACGGCTGCCATATCGTCTTCCGCATAGCCGCTGTAACCCTTTCCGGTTTGACCAAAAGCATAGCTGTGAGCATTCTGGTCGTCGGTGTAAGCCTGGAGCCAAAGCTCGTGCTCAAGATCACCGTCACTACCAGAGAGGCCGTAAGAGGCAAAAGCCTTGATGAACGGTTCCCTGAGGATAATACCAGCCACGTTGATGGCGGGATACAGGTTAAAACGCTTGCCGGGAGCCAGATATGCGCTACCGGAGTAGTTCAGCACGGCATCCACAAAGATACGTTCTTTCCAGTTGTAACTGGCTGTTCCAAGGATTTCCTGGGTCTTGGAAGACTCATTGCGTTCATTCATAAGCCAGGAACGCTGGCGGTATGCAAGGTGGGCGTCTACATGGTGGTCACTGAAGGTCCTTTCATAGTTCAGGCGGGCCTGGAACTCGAACCTCATGGCCAGGCTGCTGAACCAGTGGCTGAAGGAAACGGTCTTGGAATCCACGCCGGTGTACTTCAGGTTTCCGTCCACGAGCTCCGCGTAACGGTATGACTTGTTGGCGGTCTCAGTGAGCTTGCCAATGTAGTCAAAGGCTACGGTAGCGTCTGCGGAAAGGCCGGGAACAAGCGGACTCAGGTCCTGACGGAGGGTCATATTGGCCAGCACCTTGGTCTGTGAATACTGTGCCTGGCCGGACTCCTGGAAGTTGGCAACGGGGTTGGCGGTGCCATAGGTGTCCGTTCCGCCGTAGGTTCCGTCGGCCTGCTTGATAGGGAAGGCCGCAGACGGAATCTTATAGAGGAGCTTGTCTATGCTGTTACTGCGCTGATAGTACGTCTTGTTGAATTCTGCAAGGCGGGCCATTACGCCGATTTTCATGGCGGTGTAGTCCGTGATGTTCACGTCTACGTTGGCACGGAGGCTCAGGCGGTTGTCATAGACGTGGCCGTTGTAGCGGTCGTCGGCCGTGGGCCTTACGTACATGGCGTTGTCCTTCATGTAGTCTACGGCTGTGAAGTAACGGAAGTTACGGTTGCCGCCGGTGAAAGTGAACTGCGCACGGTGGTTGTCTCCGTGACCGCGGTAAATCTCTTTCTGCCAGTCAACGTTGGGATAGGCATACGGGTCAGGAGTACCGCCGGAAACGTACTTGTAGAACTCCTGAAGGTCTGCGTTGGAGTACCTGTGGGCAATTCCATCAAGGTCGCAGGCCTGGTTTACCATATATGCATATGTATAGGCGTCGGCAAACTGGGGAGTACGGGTGGGCAGAGCCAGGCCGTACTGGTATTTGGCCGTCACCTTGAGGGGCGTTGCCTGACCTCGCTTGGTTGTGATCATGATTACGCCGTTGGCGCCTTTGACGCCGTAGAGAGCCGCGGTAGCGGCATCCTTCAGGACGGTAATCTTGTCTATTTCCAGGCCGGTGAGGTCATCCAGATCCCTGGGAAGACCGTCCACCAGTACCAGCGGGCTGTGGCCGTGAAGGCGAAGCTTGGAAAAGTTCTCTTCACTTCGGCCGGTACCCTGTTTGACCAGGAGGCCGGAGAACTGTCCGTAAAGGGCTTTGGCAATGTCAATTTCCGGGCTCTTTTCAAAGACGGCCTGTCCAAGGGTGACATTTCCGTCGGCGGAGAGCTTGAACTGATTACCAAGCACAATTGAATCCATCTGCGACAGGGCAACCACATCCTGAGCGGAAGCAGCGGTTGCCAGAAGCAGCAGCGGAAGGATAATATATGTATAGAATTTTTTCATCATCGGGTACATATTTTAAGATTACCAACCCGGATTTTGTGTCATTCCGTAGCCCTTCATTACTTCGGACGTGGGAATGGGGCAGAGATACCATTTGGTATCGAAGTCACGGTACCAGGCGCGGGTGGGAATTGCGTCATAAACGGGATCCGCACCGGTCTGAGGGTTACCATAGGTGAAGCTTGTGGCCATGGTTTTGCCGTCCGTATCACCCCAAGAGATAAGAGCATGAAGCTTGGTTGTGAAAGCTTCATTAAGACCCCAGCGAACCATGTCAAACCAACGGACCTCTTCAAAGCCGAATTCCAGTTCGCGCTCAAGGATGAGGGCTTTACGGAACTGCTCCTTTGTCATGCCGTCGGGATATAGATCCTCAAGCTTGCAAAGGCCCACGCGGGCGCGAACTGCGTCAACACACTGATATGCAAAATCAGAGGGACCGCCATCGTACTCATTATAAGCTTCAGCGGCATTCAGAAGAACCTCCGCATAGCGCATCAGGCACCAATGGGGCGGGAATGCGCGGTCTGCGTCTTCCTGAAGGACATATTTCATCATCAGGAAGCCGGGGTTGTTGTTCTGGCGGTTCCAGTGGTTGTAGAAGGTTTTACCCTGCTTGCCGTCGTTCCAGATATCTCCGGGAACGCAGATATTCTCATACAGACGGGGGTCACGGGTTTCAATACCCACTTTGCTCTGACCGGTAGGGTCCGTCTTGAAGAAAGGCTGCTCCGGCCAGGTTGACTGTTTGGCCTTCCAGTCCCAATCGCTGGGGAACGGCGTACCGTCGGCCCAAGGGAACTTGTTCACCCATTCAAGGGAAGGACCGGAGCCATAGTTCTTCTGAATCTCTATGTGCTTGTCCAGATAGCTTGAGCTGTTGGACTTGCGTGTGGAGATGATGACTTCCTCATAGGGCTTGTCCGTGAGACCGCGCTTAAAATAGCCGTCCCTGTAGGCAAGACGGTAGTCACGGGGAGTATAGGCCCCGCCAAGTCCGGTTGGAGTTGCCTGGTTCAGCGCATATTGACCGCCGGCATTGGCCGCCATAAATTCATCGGCGGCATCTTTGGCCCTCTTCCACAGATTTGCGTCATACGTCTGGGCGTAGCGCACATACTTGCCCATATTTTCCCAATCTGCGGCGTCGGGATGCCAGGGCGTGTCTGAGTTGAAGGTGGGAGATGCGGCAAAGCACAGGATGCGGAGCTTCAGACCCAGGGCGGCCGCCTTGGTGAGACGTCCGTTCTCTGTGTTGGAAACCGTCCAGGGAAGGTCCTTGGCAGCTTCGTCGCACAGGTCCACAATGTAATCTATGGTCTCTGCGAATGTGTTGCGCGGGAAATTCATTTCCTCGTCAATGGAGAGCGCGTGCGTGAGGATTGGAACGCCACCCACATAGCGGACCATGTTGGCATAGGCAATGGCCATGCACATCTTGGCCTCGGCAACCTTGCGGGCCAGAAGAGCGGCGTCGTAACCCTGGGAATCTTCAGGAATCATACCTGCGTTCTTAATGAAGAACCATGCGTAACGAATGGTATAATAGTCGGTTTCGGCCAGAGTAGCGCTGCCGCGTTTAGTGCCGAAACGGTAAGCTTCGCTGCCCACGGGGTCTCCTGAGATACTGGCGCTGAGGGCACCGCTGTAATAAAGCTCGTTGGGGCCGTTACCCTCCGTGTTCTTGTTGCTGAGATAGTGGTCTGTGATGGCTTCCAGAATATCAGAACCCATCTTGTTGTCAAAGTCCGAGACAAGGCCGTAGGGCAGATAATAGTATGCCGTTGTAAGCACTTTGTCTGCATCCTTGATGGTGGCAAAGAGCGTGTCGAGCGTAGCACCGGAGCTCTCCGGAGATTTGCTCAGGCCCGCATCACCCAGCTTGAGGCTCTCGCAGGCGACTGCACCAGCGGCCATCAGGACTATCATTATAGTATATAAAGTCTTTTTCATGGTGATGCCGGATTAGAAGTTGATATTGAGGGCCAGGTTGAAGGTCTTGACCAGCGGGTATTCACCATTGCTGCTGGAGGAATTGGCTTCAGGATCCTGGAGCTTCATCTTGGAGAAGGTGAGGAGGTTGTAACCTGTGAACATAAGGCCCACGGAGCGGATGCCGATCTTGTCAAAGAACTTGTTGCGGCTGAAGGTATAGCCGAAGCTGGCGCTCTTGAGGCGGATATAGCTGGCATCCTGAACCCAGAGGGTGGAGTTGGCAGAGTTGTATGCGCAGTTGAGGTTGGTGAAACGCGGCAGGGTGCCGTCTTCACGTCCGGGAACCCAAGGGTTGTCATTGTTGATCCAGCAGTTCTCTGCGAATACTGTAAGCAGACCACGGCCGTTACTGGAGTTGGTGAACGGAACGCGGTAGTCCGACGTCAGTTCACGGCTCACGTTGGTTGCAGCCACCCAGTTGAGGGACAGATTGAAACCCTTGTAGCCGAATTTCCAGTTGGAACCGAACACGTATTCCGGACGGTCAGGGTAGCCGGCATACATCATGTCGTCGCCGTCAATTTTTCCGTCATCGTTCTTGTCCACATACTTACAGTCACCGGGATAAACGGTGGTGCCGGGCTGAGGAAGATCCGGGTTCAGGCGAAGGTTGCCTTCATCGTCAGTATAGAAGTCTGACTTCTGGTACAGACGGTCAAACTCATACAGCAGATAGCGGTGTGTGGAACCGCCGGTCTGGCGCTGGTAGGGATACTTGGTCTCTACCTCATCCATGTTGATGATGGTATTGCGGGCGAATGTGACGTTGGCGTTGATGTCATAGGTGAATGCGCCAATGTGGTCTTTCCAGCCAAGTTCAACCTCATAGCCACGGTTGTTCACCTGACCCAGGTTCATGTTGGGCAGCTTGGTGGCAAGCAGTGCCGGCATGGAAATAGGGGAAACCAGGATACCGGAACGCTGCTCCCAGAAGAGGTCTCCGGAGAAATGCAGGCGGTTGTTGAACATATCAAAGTCAAGGCCCACATTGGATTTGACGGCGGTTTCCCAGGTAACGCCCATGTTACCGGGGGTATCCAGTTCATAACGGGGAACACCGTCACTCTTGTTCACGCCAAAGTAGTAGGATCCGGCCTCATTCCAGGTAGCGTCTTTGTACATGAAACGGTTGCTGGAGCCGATATCATTACCTACCTTACCTATTGATGCGCGGATTTTGAGATAATCTATGAACGTGACGCGTTTCATGAACTTTTCTTCCGACGCAACCCAACCAACGGAAATGGACGGGAACAGACCGTAACGGGTTTTGCCGGGAGCAAAGTTCTCAGAGCCGTTGTAACCGGCGCTGACGTCTACCAGATATTTGTCCTTATAGCCGTAAGTGGCACGTGCCACCCAGCCCACATAACCACGGGGAAGCCAGGAATACTGGCTGGGATAGTAGTCTCTGGACTGGTTGTACAGCAGGAGGCCGCTCACGCTGTGTGCGTGGGCAAACTTGCGGCTGTAGTCTACGCGGGCTTCAAGATACCAGGATTTGTCGTCGGAGGTGGATTCGTCGTAACTGAGGGGTTTCTCACTTCCGGAGAGAGTATACACAATTGTACGGTCAAAGTCCGGATCATAGAGGGCCAGGCCTGAGTTGTTGGCCCAGGATGCGTAGGTCACTTCCTGATGCACGGGGCTGCCGCCTTCGTGAATCTTGGTAAGGGACATGGATGTGTCATAGCTGCCCTTGAGGCTCACGCTGAGGCCCTCCGTCAGGAAGTCCAGACGCTGGGTAAGGGTCATGTCCAAACCGAGGGTTGTTTTGTATTTATCCGTATAACCGGTACCATAGTAGTAGTTATAGGCGTTCCACATGGTAAGGCCGGGAACAGCCTTGGGAGATACGGTGGTGTAATGGTAACCGTTGATGATACCGGGAGATGCAGTAGGATGGGACCACAGAAGGGTACGCATCCAAATGTAGGATGCACCTTCAATAGGAGAATGCTGGTCTCCGATAACACCGCTGATATTGAAC
>JAFZML010000072.1 GCA_017553255.1 Bacteroidales bacterium
AGACATATACCCATATCAAGAACACAAAATTAAGCCCGTGAGGGTGAAAGTATTATGGAAGACAACAAAAGAGGTACGAGAAAACGTATCACAAGAAGGCCTGAGACAGGTCACGCAGAAAAAGTAGATTATTCCACCAGCCGTAGTTTTGACTCCGGTGACCGCCCGGCACGCAGGAGCGGTGCGCCGCAGGGTGAGCGCCGCGGTGCAGGCCGTCCCGGTCGCACAGAGCGCACAGACCGCGCTCCTTACGGAGAGCGCCGTGACTCCCGCGCCGGTGAGCGCAGGGGCACTTCATCGGCCCGTGGCGGATATTCCAAACCCGGAAGCTCCCGCAGCGGTTCCGGCTATGGCAAACCCTATAAGAAGAGGGACGGTGCAAAGCAGGGCATGGACGCCATGCTAAGCCGCAAGCCCCAGGTGAACGGTCACTACAGTGACAATGATTCAGCTCCCACTGAGATTAAAGAGGTTGTACGCCTGAACAAGTTCATTGCCAATTCCGGCGTTTGCTCCCGCAGGGAAGCAGACACCATGATCCAGAGCGGCGTTGTAACCGTGAACGGCGTGGTTGTAACGGAGCTCGGCACAAAAGTCAATGTTCTCACAGATGATGTCCGTTTCAACGGTCAGCGCCTCAAGGGTGAGGAAAAAGTATATATCGTGATGAACAAGCCCAAGGGCTATGTAACCACCGCCAGTGACCCTCACGCAGAGAAAACCGTGATGGATCTCCTGAAGGGCTGCCCCACCAGGGTATTCCCCGTGGGCCGTCTGGACAAGAACACCACCGGCGTCCTTATGTTCACCAACGACGGAGAGATGGCAGAACAACTCACCCACCCCTCCTACAACAAGAAAAAGATTTACCAGGTTGTCCTGGATTCCCCCCTCAAGGAGGAAGACAGGGAGAAGATCCTTGCCGGCATTGAGCTCAGTGACGGCGTAACCAAGGCCGATGAACTTGAGTACATTGACCAGCATGACCACCGTCAGCTTGGCATTGAGATCCACTCCGGAAAGAACAGGATTGTACGCCGTCTGTTTGAAGCCCTGGGCTATGAAGTACGCGCCCTTGACCGCGTGTACTTTGCCGGCCTCACCAAGAAGGGCCTCAAGAAGAGTGACTGGCGCTATCTCACTGAAGGTGAAGTGAACATCCTGAAGATGGGAGCATACGTATAATGGCACATAGAGCAGGATTTGTAAATATTATCGGCAATCCCAACGTGGGTAAATCCACGCTGATGAACGCCCTTGTGGGAGAGAAGCTCTCCATTGTGACGGCAAAGGCCCAGACCACCCGTCACCGCATCATGGGTATAGTGAGCGGGGAAGACTTTCAGATTGTGTACAGCGACACCCCCGGCATCCTCAAGCCCAACTATCGGCTTCAGGAAAACATGCTCTCATTTGTGGATACCGCAATTGGGGATGCCGATATAATCCTCTACGTGACAGACACCGTTGAAAAGGCCGATAAAAACGACGCCTACATTGAAAAGCTCTCAAAGGTGGACTGCCCCGTGGTGGTTGTCCTGAACAAGATAGACCTCTCCACTCAGGAAAAGGTTGTGGAGCTCATGCAGTGGTGGAAGGAAAGGCTCCCCAAGGCAGAGGTTATTCCGGCATCGGCCCAGGAGAAATTCAATCTTGAGAGCATTATGGAGGCCGTTTCATCAAAGCTTCCGGAAGCTCCCGCCTGGTTTGACAAGGACCAGTTCACGGATAAGAACCTTCGCTTCTTTGCATCGGAGATTATCCGTGAGAAGATTTTCCTCAACTATAGCGAAGAGATTCCATATAGCTGCCAGGTGGAGATTGAATCCTTCCATGAAGGAGAGGAACGTTATGAGATAAGCGCCGTAATCTATGTAATGAGGGAGTCCCAGAAGGGAATCATCATCGGCAAGAAGGGCGCAATGCTCAAGAAGGTGGGCACGGAAGCCCGCATTGACATGGAAGACTTCTTCCAGAAGAAGGTCTTCCTTTCAACGTTTGTAAAAGTGGACCCGGACTGGAGAGAAGACCGCAAGGAACTCCGCCGGTTTGGGTATGAATATTAAAAACTGTCATCCCGAGCAAAGCGAGAGGATCTCATATGAGATACACTCGGCCCTTTTGGCCTCGGTATGACACAGAATGTTATTTTATGGCAGAAGATTGGGAAGACATTGAGCCGCAGGACGAAGAACTTGGCGAAGACGCCGTTGCCTCAGGGAAATTTGACAAGCTCCTGAGCGGCGACAGCCGCAAATACAAGCTCTCCGGTATGTTCAAGGAGTGGTATCTGGATTATGCATCCTATACCATTCTGGACAGGGCCGTGCCGCATATCGTGGATGGTTTCAAACCCGTCCAGAGGCGTGTTCTGCACACTATGGCCACTATGGACGACGGCCGCTACACCAAGGTGGCCAACATCGTGGGCCAGGCCATGCAGTATCATCCGCATGGAGACCAGTCCATCCTGGGCGCCCTGGTCACGTTGGGCCAGAAAGGCCTGCTCATCGACTGCCAGGGAAACTGGGGTAACATCCTCACAGGAGACTCAAATGCGGCGCCCCGTTACATTGAGGCTCGCCTTTCAAAGTTTGCCAAAGAGGTTGTCTTTGACCCCAAGGTAACTCCCTGGATGACGTCCTACGACGGCAGGAACCAGGAACCCACGGAGCTCCCGGTGCGCTTCCCGCTGCTGCTTGCCCAGGGCACTGAAGGCATTGCGGCCGGTCTCAGCTCAAAGATTCTGCCCCACAATTTCAACGAGCTCATAGACGCCTCCATAGCTATCCTTCGCGGGCAGCCGTTTGAGATTCTCCCGGACTTCCCTACCGGCGGCATAGCAGACTGCTCCAAGTACAACAAGGGTAAGCGCGGCGGCATGGTGAAGGTTCGCGCCCGCATAAACAAGGTGGACAAGAGCACCATCACCATCACTGAAATCCCCTACGGAAAAACCTCTCAGGGCATAATTGACAGCATCATCAAGGCCAAGGAGAAGAAGAAGATAAACATCAAGAAGATAGACGATATGACCACTGACAAGGTGGAGATTATTATCCATCTTCCGGCCGATGTCTCCCCGGACAAAACCATTGACGCCCTCTATGCATTTACGGAGTGCGAAACCAAGATTGCCCCCAACGCCTGCGTCATCCGTGAGAACAAACCCGTGTTCCTCACCGTGGATGAAATTCTGGAGTATGACACCTATCATACCCGTGACATCCTCCAGGCGGAACTTGAGGTGAAACTTGGAGAACTGGAGAACGACTGGCACTACAGTTCCCTGGAGCGCATCTTCTTTGAAAACCGCATCTACAAGGTGCTGGAACAGAACCAGATGAGCTGGGAGGAGCAGCTGCAGGACATCCTGTCCCAGATGCTCCAGTACCAGGACCTTCTGCATCGGCCCATTGTAATGGAGGATATCCTGAAGCTGGTTGAAAAGCCCGTGAGGAAGATCTCCAAGTTCGACACCAAGGCCCTGGATGAGAAGATCTATGCCATAGAGGACCAGATGAGGGAGGTCCGTGACCATCTTGAGCATATCACTGAGTTCACCATAGACTGGTTCAAGGCCCTCAAGAAGAAGTACGGCGCCGCATGGCCCCGTCTCACGGAAATCTCCTCCCTGGAGAATATCACCGTCACCAAGGTTGTTTCCAACAACGCCAAGCTGTATGCAAACCTGGAAGAGGGATTTGTTGGTATCGGCCTTAAGAAAGATGAGGGAGAATATGTGTGCGAGTGCTCAGACCTTTCAGAGATTATTGTAATTGGCAGGGATGGTAAATTCCGCGTCACAAAGGTCTCTGACAAGGCTTTCTTTGGGAAGGACCTCCTTTATGCCGGCGTTTTCAACCGCGGGGACGAGCGCACAATCTACAATGTGATTTACCGTGAAGGGAAGGGCCCGGCCCATTACGCCAAGCGCTTTGCCATCACCTCCGTCACCCGTGACAAGGATTACGACATCACAACCGGCGCTCCGGACTCCAAGATCCTGTGGTTTACCGTGAACCATAACGGAGAAGCGGAAACCGTGAAGGTGGTGCTCCGTCCCAAGAAGGGCCTCAAGAAAACCCAGCTGGAGTGGGACTTTTCCACCCTGGCCATCAAGGGACGCGCTTCCCGCGGCAATCTTGTAACCAAGAACACTATTTCACGTATCCAGCTTAAGTCCAAGGGCGTCACCACGCTTGAAGGCAAAGACATATGGTATGACCCCGACATCCAGCGCCTCAACGAGGACGGCCGCGGAGACCACCTTGGCAAGTTCTCCGGAGAAGACCGCGTTCTGGCAATTTTTGCCGATGGTTCATACTACACCACCTCCTATGACCTTGTGAACAAGTATCAGGGAGACGTGATCCGCATTGAAAAGCTGGACACCTCCCGCGTTTACACCGTGGTGTATTGGGACAATGCCGCCAAGGCATACTACGTGAAACGATTCTCCTTCACGGAGAGCAACAACTCCCCCGTTGTATTTATTTCAGACGCCCGCGGCTCCAAGCTTGTGGATATCTCAGACGACGATTTCCCTCAGCTTGTCCTCACCTTTGGCGGCAAGTTCGCCCACAGGGAGCCTGAGGCCGTGGATGTAGCGGAGTTCATTGCCAAGAAGGGTATTTCGGCCAAGGGCAAGAAGTGCTCACCATATGACCTCAAGTCCGTGGAATTTGGAGAGCCCCTTGAAAAGGATGAGCCCGCCGCTCCCGGTGAGGCCATTGCAGAGCCTTTTGAGGGAGAGGATGCAGATGAACCGGAGGCCGAGGAACCTTCCGATGTAGAGCTTCCGGCCGAAGAAGACGCTCCCGCCGAAGATGAGCCCGGCGCCTCCGAAGACACCGGCGCCGTAGACTTTGACGACTGGGAGCCCACACTGTTCTAAGCTTTAGCGGTCTTTCGGCCATCCGGCACACCGTTCGCACATCAGCAAGCATCATCAAAGGGCAGCTTGCAACCGCAAAGCTGCCCTTTTCCGGTAACCAGCTGCCCTTTGGGCCGCCCGTAACCTAAAATCGGCCATTATCCGGTAATCAGCTGCCCCGGTACCTATTTATCGGCCCCTCCCATAATCCTTTGAACGTAAAAATTGATTGACAAGATGGATGGATACGCCAAGATTGTCCGCTATCACCTGAGCTTTTATATCAAACCGCTTTGACATTTTGACGGCCAGGCGCCCCAATTCATCTTTATCCAACTGGTAGAGAGTCCTTCCTTCAAAATCGCTCAGGAGTATTTGTGAAATAATGTCTTTCAGTTCATTGCTGTCAAATTCAATTTCTTCTCCACATTTACGTGCAATGGAAACAAAAGACTCATATGCCTTGACAAGCCTGGTCATATAATCTTTGGGACCATTAAACAGCTTTTTCACCAGTTTGGTGTTGACAAATGACTTGGGGAGCAAGCCCAATACGGGGTGTATTTCCCAATGCTTCGGCAACCTGGTTCTGCTGCCGGTCAACGCTTCCAACTCCTTTGACCCGAACTCTGATACACGCTTCCCATGGAGTAAATCGGCAAACAGTGAGTATTGCAGATAACCGCTTCCCCAAGGATAGCCGCCTGGAACCGCAAAACCTTTTTCGTAATGGTTCCTGTCCAGGTAAATAATCAGTTCCATCATCTGGAGTTTGTCCTCTACCGGAATAAGTTTGAAACCGTAGTCCTCAGGCAATGGCTTGTAATGATTGGCTGCAAGCCTCATATTTAATTTGCGTTTCAGATACAGGAATGCTTCCACGGCATCATCCCCCGTGCCGCTAAGAATAATGTGAATGTGGTTTGGCATCAGGATAAAGTCATAGATAACTATTGAATATTTCAATGTTATCAGTCCTATCAAGATCATCCCATAGGCAAACTGCGCAATATTATTGAAGATATTGCCATCCTTCCACCCGTCCGTTACCAGGTGGTAATACCCTTTCCCCATTTTGCGGTACTCTTCCCGCTGTTTCCTGTAGTTTCTCATGTCACAAATATGGGAATAGTTATCCGTTTCAAACGTTGTGAAACGGATAAAACGGGAAAAAGGCGCCACAAGGCTGTCTGGGGCCGGTTATTTATATAAAGTATGACAATGTTTTGCAAATAACCGGCATTTTTATGTAATTTTGTGATATGCTGATTGCTCTTGAAGGCTTCATGGGAAGCGGTAAAACCACGGTGGGGCGCATTCTTGCGGATGCGCTGGGGTGCCCGTTCATAGATTTGGATGAGGTTATTGTCCGTAAATCCGGCAAAAGCATTCCGGCCATTTTTGAGGCCGATGGTGAAGCAGGTTTCCGCCGCCTTGAAAAGCAGGCACTTGAGCAGACCGTCTCAAAATATGCCAGTTCCACGGCGGTCCTTGCACTTGGCGGAGGATCCGTAACTGTACCAGGTGCGGTCAAGCTGTTGCAGGAAAAGACGCTTTGCATATACCTAAGGGTGTCTTTGGAGACCATCCAGTCACGGCTTGAAGGAGAAAAGGCCGGCCGCCCGCTGGCCGGGGATGGCCTTGAGGAGCGTTTGGCCGCACGTGAGCCGCTTTATGAAGCCGCCGCTCACATTACAATTGATACGGATGGTCTTTCCCCTGACCAGATTGCCGATGAAATAATCATTGACTGCCTATGAAATTGCTTAAAACCATCATAGCCGCCGCTCTTCTGGTTCTCCCGCTGAGCCTTGGCGCTCAAACCAAAGCGGAAACTTCACTGTATGGAAAAACCGTGAACAAGCCTTCCGTCAAGGCCGCAGACAAATTCCTGAAGAAGTATCCTAACTCAGTATATGCCCCTAAGGTGCTGCAACTTAAGGATTCCCTCCTTATGGCAGATTACATAGCCGCCAATGTAAGCACCATCTCCCATGATGACGCCCTTGCCGTGGCGGGATCCGCCGCAGATGCTATTGGCTGGAAGAAGGACGGTGTGGAGCATGTTCTGGCATTGGACCCGGACCTTACCCTGCGCATTCTGTCTCCTGCCGGAGAACTTGAAGATACGCGCATTATTCCCGTTTATACAATGTCTGGGGCAACGCCATCGTTAACGGGTCCCATGGAAATAGTTTCCCCGCTTGGAGGAAAGCGGAAGTACATCCACTTTGCATACAAGGGCGGCAAGGATGAATATGTTGAAGTACTGTACCTCCCTGAAGAAGACATCATCCATCAGGCGCTGTTTTACGGCAACGGAGACGGCACCCGCATAGAAGGCCAAAGCCCGGAAATGATTGAAGGCATTACAATCTCGGCCGAGGTAGCCTGGCTGGTTTCGCGCTTCCGGGAGAATCCCAATCTGGTTGAGATCTCAAAGGCCGATATCTTGACAGACGACTCCATCCGCTGGTGGCTTGAGAAGAACCCAAATGCCCAAACATCGGCCACAAAACTAACCTTTGGAAAACTGGACCCTTCATCATCAATTGTTGAGGCATGCAAGAAAGCCCGCAAGGAGAAAGGCGCCGGCCGCTCCGCCGCAATTTTTGATATCCGCGGCTATACCGTCATTTGCACTGTTTCCGGCGGGGAATACACCCTTGTATGGTGTGAACCCGTGTGCCGTAACCGTAACAGGGACGCTTACATCCGCACAATATATTTTGAAAGTGACGGCACCACCCTTGACGTTATTTATTACAAGGGCAAAACAACATTCAAAAATAAAATCTCCCTACCGTCCCGTTCACTCCGCCATTTGAAATAGGTTCCGGGGCAGCTGATTACCGGATATAGGCCTATTTTAGGTTACGGGCGGCCCAAAGGGCAGCTGGTAACCAGAAAAGGGCAGCTTTGCGGTTGCAAGCTGCCCCGGCAGGCTTCAACTGCAGATAACGGAGTCACGGAAGTTATTTGCAGCCGGCCACTTGCAATTATAAAGCGGATTCGCTATCTTTGTAAGACTATGGCCTTATCAGACAAACAGTGGACACTAAAACCGGCGGCAGATCCTGAAAAATCGGCCCGTTTGGCGGCGGAACTCGGCATAGACCGTGTTCTGGCAGAACTGCTTGTCCAAAGGGGCGTGGAAACTTTTGAGCAGGCCCGTAGCTTCTTCCGCCCCAGCCTTGATGAGCTCTATGATCCTTTTCTCATGAAGGACATGGATAAAGCAGTGGAAAGGCTTCATCAGGCAATTATCGGGGAGGAGCACATCCTTGTTTACGGAGACTATGACGTGGACGGCACCACCGCCGTTGCGCAGCTGTACTCATTTGTAAAGCAGTTCACCCAGAAGGTGGATTTCTATATCCCGGACCGCTATGATGAAGGCTACGGTCTCTCCTACAAAGCTCTTGACTGGGCGGGAGACAACGGCGTGGACCTTGTCATTACACTGGACTGCGGCATCAAGGCCATTGAAAAAGTGGAGTATGCGCGCGCCAAGGACATAGACGTCATTATCTGTGACCACCACCTTCCGGAAACGGAACTTCCCGGTGCCGTGGCAATTCTGGACCCCAAGCGTGAAGACTGCCATTATCCGTTTGATGACCTTTGCGGCTGCGGCGTTGGATTCAAGCTGGCTCAGGGCTATGTCCAGAAATACAATCTTGATCCAGCCATCCTGGAACCGCTACTGGACCTTCAGGTGGTGTCCATTGCGTCGGACCTTGTGTCCATGACCGGGGAAAACCGAATCCTGGCTCACTTCGGCCTAAAGCGTCTCAATGAGAATCCCCGCAAGGGCCTTCTGGCAATGATTAATCTTGCTCAGCTGGAGCCCGGGCACATTTCCATTGATGACATTGTTTTCAAGATCGGCCCCCGTATTAACGCCGCCGGCAGGATGGAAAGCGGTCGCCTTGCAGTAGAGCTTCTCACCGCCACAGATGACCGCACGGCCTTCAGCATTGGTGAGCAGATCAACGACAACAACAATGAGCGTAAGTCCATAGACCGTGAAATCACCCAGGAGGCACTCCTCATGGTGCAAAACGGCACGGCCCTGGAAACGGAAAACGTCACTATTGTTTACAACCCCACATGGAACAAGGGTGTTGTTGGAATTGTGGCTTCGCGCCTTGTAGAGGCCTATTACAAGCCCACGGTGGTTCTCACCAAGAGCAACGGCTTTGTAACCGGCAGTGCCCGCAGCGTGCAGGGCTTTGACCTCTATTCCTCCATTGAAAGCTGCTCGGATCTTCTGGAGAACTTCGGCGGTCACGTGTATGCAGCGGGTCTCACCATGAAGGAAGAGAACCTGGAAGAGTTCTGCCGCCGTATGAACAAGTTCGTAGCGGGCAACATCACCCGTGAGGAACTAACCCCCGTGGTAGAGATAGACACCAGCCTCAATTTCTCCCAGATTACCCCCAAGTTCACGCGTATTCTGAAGCAGTTCCAGCCCTTCGGCCCCGGAAATAATAATCCGGTTTTCCTCACAGAGGATGTCTATGACGCCGGTAATGGAAGAAAAGTGGGCGCAGGTGGCGTGCACCTCAAGCTGGATCTTATGCAGGAGAGCCAGCCGTACAGGCAAATTGCGGCAATCGGCTTCAATATGGCCCAGTTCTATGACCACATCAAGGCCGGCAACCCCATTGATATCTGCTATTCAATTGTAGAGAACTTCTACCGCGGCTCATCCACCGTCCAGCTTCGCCTGAAGGACATCCGGGAAAGGGATGAGCTAATCTAAAGGATATACCCCACTTCCTTGAAGGAGTAGTAGCGCATGGGCTTCCCAGGCGCTTCCAGGTCCCATATCATAAGGCGTCCGTCAGGCGCCACCCCTTTTATTATGCCGATATACTCACGGTCAGTCAAATAATCGTGATAGCGGGCATTTACGTCCAGGTTGAAAAGATGGGTGGAGTAATGGGAGAAAATTGTGCTGCGCCCTTCAGGGGCCGATAAATACGGAAGCCACTGCTCAAAACCCTCCATCAGCTTTTCAAGGCAATTGTCCACGGGATGTTCCTTCCCGGTAAGGCTCCAGAGCGACGTGGCATTTGCCAGTTGCGGGAACTCCTTCTGGTTTATGTTAAGGCCCACGCCGATAACCGCCGCCGCAACACTGCTGCCTTTAAGTACATTCTCTATAAGGATGCCGCATATCTTGTTCCGGCCCACATAAACGTCGTTGGGCCATTTGACCTTGCACCAGATGGCGTGACTTTGGAGAAAATCCACCACGGTCACGGAAATGAGGTAATTGAGCCAGATAGTATCTGCGGCCGATAACTGCCCTTCCTCAAACTTAAGAACTATGCTGAAAGTGAGATTCTTTCCGGGCTCCGAGAACCAACTGTTTCCTCGCTGCCCACGGCCGGCGGTCTGCTCACGCGCCGCCAGCACGGTGCCGCTTTGAAGTTCCGGCAGACGCCTCAGCGCCTCCGTGTTTGTGGAATCTATTGTGTCCAGCCAGATAACGTTCATTATTCAATCATTACGTTTAGGGCCATCTGGGGGAACAAAAAAGGCCGATTTTGTGTCACGCGGCGGTCTTGAGACCGGCTGGAGGAACAAAAAGGGCCATTTTTGTGTCACGCGGCGGCCGGAAGGGCGGCAGAGTGGAAAAAGCGCCTACAGTGCCGCCATGTTGCGGGGATTGTGGATGTCTTTGCCTTCCACGGTGTAGAGGTAATCCAGCAGGCCGGCATAATGTTCCTCAACCTTGCCGCGGACTATCTTCATGGTGGAATTCATCATCTTGTTGGCAATGGTGAATTCCTCATCACAAATACCTACGGCCGACGGCAGCCAGCGCTCAGGGAACATTCCCTCATGCTTGCCGCCCTTCTTGTAGGAATCTACGTCTGCCTGAATGAGATCCAGCATAAAGCGCTTGCCTTCCTCTGTGGCGGGATCCAGGCCATGCTTCACTGCAGCCTCTGACAGGGCGGTTTTGTCCGGGACCATAAGGGCCACACAGAAGGGCTTCTGGTCATTGTGAAGGACGCAGGCATTTACCCACTTGGAGGTTTCAGTAATGTTGTCCTCAAAGCCTTCCGGGGAATACTTTTCACCATCTGAGGATATCAGGAGGCTCTTGAAACGGCCAACCACATATAGGAACTCAGGATCCTCAGGGCAAATGTAACCCATATCACCGGTGTGGAGCCAGCCGTCAATTATGGTATCTGCGGTGGCCTTGGGATTTTTCCAGTAACCGGCCATCACGTTCTCTCCTCTGATTACAATTTCACCCTTAACACCATGAGGCACTTCCTTACCCTCTGCGTCAAGAATTACGCAGTCCATGGGCTTAACAATTCGGCCGGAAGAGCCAAAACGGGCGTGACCGGCAGAGTTTGCGCATATAATTGGCGTTGCCTCCGTGAGGCCGTACCCCTGGAACATGGGCATACCCACGGCGCAGAAGAAGCGCTGGAGTTCAATGTCAAGGAGCGCGCCGCCGCCCACGAAGAAGAGCATTCGGCCACCGAAGCTTTCCCTCACCTGCTTGAAAAGGATCTTGTCAAAGAGCTTCACAAGGGGCCAGCGAAGGAAGCTGAGGCCTGAGCCGCGATTATAATACTCCTTATTGTACGCTATGGCGTTACGCACGGCAAAGTTGAAAAGTTTTTCCACTGCGGGACCCTTCTTCTTGATGCCGGACTCAATATTTTTCTTGAAGTTACGGGCCAGGGCGGGCACGGAAAGCATCACGTGAGGACGTACCTCCGAAATTGCCACAGGCACGTTACGCAGCGTTGCAAGGGCATTTTTGCCGATGGGTACAAAGCCGATTGAACCGCCATACGACATCATTGTGTACATACCCGCCACATGCGCAAAGCAGTGGTCAAGGGGCAGGATGATGAGCATTGTTGCGCCTTCGTGGATGCTGATGACGGAACGTCCCTGCTCCACGTTTGCGGTATAGTTGCGGTGGGTAAGGAGGATGCCCTTAGGGTCTGCGGTGGTGCCGGATGTGTAGGAAATATTAGCGTAGTCATCCGGGCCGACAGACTTGAACCTTGCCTCAAACTCCGGGCGATGTGCCCTCAGGAACTCATCTCCCATCTTCTGGATTTCAGAGATGCGGATTTCCTTGGGTTCCAGCTTATCAAAGTCAAAGGCGGTATCGTCAAAGACTATCACCTTTTCCACTCCGGGGCATTCCGGGAGAACGGCACGGATGCGGGGAAGGTGGTTTCCGGACACAAGGATCCATTTGGAATCTGAGTGATTGATACGGAACACAAGGTCCTTGCCCTCTCCAAGGTTTACGGAAAGCGGAACGTCCGTTGCACCGGCGTACATTGCGCCAAGTTCCGCCAGAATCCACATTGCGCGGCTCTCGGACAGAAGCGCAATCCTGTCCCCTTTCTTTAGGCCCAGGGACATGAGGCCCGCGCCAATGCGATATGCCTCATTACGGGTTTGTTCCTGGGTGAGTTCCTTCCATGCGCCGTCCACCTTCTCCTTGAGGTAGGGATGGTTAGGGTATTTGTGAGAGTAGAACTCTACAAAATCAATGATAGTTATTCTTTCTGCCATAGCTTCTATTTATCCGACGGGAACAGACCGTAGAGCTCTGCGTCTATCTTGTCTGTGATATACTGGAAGTCCTCAGGATTGCTCTCAAACTTGATGTTGTCTACGTCTACAATGAGAAGGCGTGACTTGTAATCCTTGATCCAGTCTTCATATCTCTGGTTAAGGCCGGTGATATAGTCTATACGGATGGAACGCTCATACTCACGGCCCCTCTTCTGGATTTGGGCAATGAGGTTGGGAATACTGGAGCGCAGGTAAATCATGAGGTCCGGCGGATTTACCAGGGACATCATGAGGTCAAAGAGGTCACTGTAGTTCTCAAAGTCACGCGTTGACATAAGGCCCATTGCGTGAAGGTTGGGAGCGAAGATACGGGCATCCTCATATATGGTGCGGTCCTGGATGATGACCTCCTTGTGCTTGGAGATTTCCACCACGTCCTGGAAACGCTTGTTGAGGAAGTAAATCTGGAGGTTGAAGGACCAGCGCTCCATATCTTCATAGAAATCTGCGAGATAAGGGTTGAAGTCTACAGATTCAAATTTGGGCGTCCAGCCGTAGTGTGCGGCCAGCATTTTTGTAAGGGTGGTTTTTCCACTGCCGATATTTCCGGCGATTGCGATATGCATATGTCAACAATAAATAATGTTATCAATTAATCAAACTTATTCCTTCGATTCAACCTTTTTAACCCACAGGCCCACCCTGCGACTGCCCACGTTACCCCCTCCCGAAACCCCTCCCCTCGGGGGAGGGACTTAAAATCTAGAACAGACCATATAGCTCTGCGTCTATGCGGTCCGTTATTTGGGCAAAGTCTTCCGGCCTGTTGAGGAAATCCATGTTATCGGCCTCAATAATGATGAGCTTACCCTTGTATTCCGATATCCATTTCTCATACCTCTGGTTAAGGCCGGCAAGGTATTCAATGGAGATGGACTGCTCATAATCCCTGCCGCGTTTCTGGATTTGGGACACCAGATGCTCTATGCTGGAGCGCAGGTAAATCATGAGATCCGGCTCATGGACAACCTCCATCATGACGTTGTAGGTATCCATGTATGTGTTGTAATCACGTTCCGAGAGGTTTCCCTGGGCGTAGTTGTTTGCCACAAAGATGTGGACACCCTCAAACAGGGTGCGGTCCTGGATAATGACGTCCTTGGACTTGCGGATTTCCATTACGTCATGGAGCCTTTGCTGCAGGAAATACATCTCCAGGGCAAAGGACCAGCGCTTGATGTCCTTGTAGTAGTCCTCCAGATATGGATTGTAGGTTACGGACTCGAATTTGGGCGTCCATCCATAGTGATGGGCGAGAAGTGTTGTGAGCGTGGTTTTTCCGGCGCCGATATTACCTGCTATACCAATATGCATGGAACGGACTTTATCTTTACAAAGATGCAAAATCTTTCGTAAATTTGCAACGGCTAAAAAAGACAACAGATGCTACATTCAAGAATCTTTACCTTTAATCCGCTTGAGACCAACTGCACGGTACTCTGGGAAGACGGCTGCAGAGGATGCATTGTAACGGACCCCGGAATGTCTTCTCCGGAAGGATGCAAGGAGCTCACAATGTTCCTGATGTCACAGGGACTGGTACCGGAAGCCATCCTCCTCACCCACGGCCACTTTGACCACGTGTGGGGCGTAGAGAAGCTCTGCGCGGAATTCCCTGGCGTGCAGGTGTATGAGCATCCCCTGGATAAAGACATAATGGACAGGATGACCACCGGGCGTTTTGCCGAAGGGTTCAACTTCCTCCGCCACGATTTCCCCACCGCGGATATTGCCGATGGAGACGTCCTCAACATAGCCGGAATCACCATTAAAGTAATCCACACCCCCGGCCACAGCCCCGGCAGCGTGTGTTATTACATAGAGGCCAGTAACCTTCTTTTGAGCGGGGATACCCTCTTTGCCGGAAGTATCGGCCGGACAGACCTTACCGGCGGAGACTATGATGAGCTTATGGATTCCCTCATCCACAAAGTGATGGTTCTCCCCGGAGAGACGGATGTCATTCCCGGTCACGGACAGCCCACAACAATTGGCCGGGAAGGAATGACAAATCCCTTCCTGGAGCCATTCAATGACCCTTTACCTGAAAATTAGAGAAGTCCTTCCGGGATTGTGAGCGTGAGTTCCCGCGCATCCTGGTCCATAGAAATCACAAGCTCCTGGTGCAGTGGAAGGAGAACTTCCTCCCCGCCGGGAGTTTTTACGTATATGCATGGGTTGCCGGGGATGTCCTCATAACCGGACACGGTGCCAACGGTGGCGCCACTCTCATCAAGGACCGTCCAGCCGGTGAGGTCTTCACCCTCCTCCTCTTCAAAATAATCGGCATAAACGGCCGCTCCGGCAAGTTCATCGGCGTCCTTAAGAGACCTGACGCCGGTAAGATGAACTATTGCGCGGTTATTTCCGCGCCTCACAAAAGAGTCAAAATAAAAAGGAACCGGCAGTCCATCGAATTCAATGAACACCGGTTCCTGGAGGTCTATATCCTCCGGGGCTATCTGGAAGAAACTGAGAAGCAGCCCTCCGTCTGTCCCGTTGGATTTAAGTACCTGCGCAACTTTAAGCATTAAGCCTCTGCTGCGGGTTCCTCTGCTGCGGGAGCTTCCTCTGCGGCGGCTTCCTCAGCTGCTGCCTCTGCGGCCTTGGCGGCTGCCTTGGCGGCGATTGCCTTTGCACGGGCCTCGTTCACCTGGGCCTCTGCGGCCTTTGCAGCCTTGGCGGCGGCAATAGCCTCATTCTTGAGACCGGTCTTCTTGGCAGCAATCTTCTCATCACGCTGGGCCTTCCAGGCAGCGAATTTTTCATCGGCCTGAGCCTGGGTGAGAGCACCCTTTGCAACACCCTCACTCAGGTGCTTGCGAAGGAGGACACCCTCATAGGAGAGGATACGGCGGGTAACCAGGGTGGGCTGGGCACCTACCTTAAGCCATGCAAGGGCCTTGTCACCGTCCAGGACGATGGTAGCGGGGTTGGTGTTGGGGTTGTATGAGCCAAGGAGCTCAATGAACTTACCGTCGCGCGGTGCGCGGGAATCTGCCACTACAATGTGGAAGAATGCGAAATTCTTCTTACCGTGGCGCTGAAGTCTGATCTTAACAGCCATTGTGAATCTGTTGTTTAATAATTAATAATGCGTATTTCCCCCAACTCGTGAGGGACTGCAAAGGTAAGAATATTTTTCCGGCTTTGAAAATATTTTTGGGCAGATGAAACGTTTTCACTTATCTTTGCATCTTAGTAACGTATGAAAAAGATATTGATATTTATCGCTGCCGTGGCTTTTACCGCCAGCAGTTTCAGCGCAGGAGCCCAGGGAAGGAACGACATCAACCTTTATATGGGCTTTATGAACGCCACATATAACTCCCTGGACAAGAGTTCCAACAGCTCCTCTCACAAGGACCTGTACTCTATCTATGAGCCGTACTATACCATAAACTCAGGCCCGTCCATTACTTTGGATTACAACCGCCGCATGTTATCCTGGATGAGCGTTGGCGTCCAGTCAAACTACTCATATATAAGCGGGATCCAAAAGTACAGGATTGGAAATGCTCCCAAGAAGGAATTCAGTCAGTATATGTTTGCCGTCCTTCCCCAGGTGAAGTTCTTCATCCCCAGCCCCAGGCATTTCCGCCTTTACGCAAAGGCCGGAGCCGGCGTTAACATCAACATTGGAGATTCCGTATTCGGAGAGCCCCTTACCTTTGCCTGGGACGTAGTTCCCATTGGCTGTGAATGGGGCGGCCAGTTTGTTTACGGCACCGCGGAAGTATGCCTTGGAAACGTGATCATGGGCGCAAGGATAGGTATTGGATTCAGATTCTAGGAAGCTATGAAAAAGATTGTCGTAATTGCCGCCGCCCTGCTTTGCCTTGCAGGCTGCACCAAACAATACAGCCCCAACGGATATGATATTGTTGGAGACAATGAAAAGTATTCCAACTCTCCTTCAAGAAGCTATATGATGGCCATAGTGGACAACATGGTCACAGATGTCCTTGGGGAACTTGAAACCGCCTTCAAGGTAGAGGCCATGGGTAATCCCACCAGCATCCGCTTTGATATCAGCGGCGGCTCCATCCTTACCCAGGGCGTGAGCTGGACCGTTACTGCCCAGGAAAGGGCCCTTAAGGGGATGAACATCAAAAACATTGGCTCAGACACCTGGGAAATGTCCTTTGACGGCCCCTACTCTCTTCTGGGAGAGGTTTATCCCGTGAACTTCATAATGAAGGCAAAACGCGGTTCCCTTATTACCGGAAACCACTACAACTGGGGAATAACGCTCAGCGGAAACCGCACTGAAAGGGAAGGCTATTCCTGCACATACGCCACCACCAACACGGTGCTGTACATGTGCACCCAGAACAATACCGTGGGCTGGAACTACCTTGAGGGCACATATACCCTTACCGTAATCCTTAACCAGCAGCCAATTGACCTTTGGGCAATGGTGTTCAATGGCGCCCCCCACGATGCCGAATTCTCCCGCGGAATATAATTTTTCAAAAAAATTGTTGGGAATTCAAAAAAAGAACGTATCTTTGCAGTCCCAATACTTGCGGATGTGGTGAAATGGTAGACACGCCACTTTGAGGGGGTGGTGGGCATTAGCCCGTGTAAGTTCGACTCTTATCATCCGCACGGAAAAAGCAGCTTCGTCAGTGAGGCTGCTTTTTGGATTTAAAACCTTAAATCAAATCAATATTATGAAAAAAATCTTGATGACGCTTGCAGCCGCTCTTTGCTGCGCTCTAATGTTTACCGCATGCCAGAAACCTGCCGACAATGATGACACCAAGCAGGAAGAACAGCCCCAAGAGGAAGCCACTACTCTGGACGACCTCGCCGCCCAAATTGCAAAAGTGGTGGTTGAATATCAGTTCCTGACCACTGAGGATCTTCTTGGTTTCTTCAATTTCAATCTGGAATATCTGGATGTGACAACCGGAAACAAGATCACTGAAAAGATTTCCGCAACTGAATTCAAGAAGGTGTTTGACAATGCCGCCCTCCCTCTGGACATGGGTTACAACCTCACCACAACCCTGAAGGAAGGGAAAACCATTGATGATGTAAAAGCAGCATCAAGTGTTAGCTACATCACCCCAGAGCCCTCAGTCTGGATTTCCATGTATGACAAAGACAATAAGCTTATCGGTGACGGCGGCCATCGCTTCAATGCAATTGGTCATGTTACCATGAGCGGAGAAAAGCTGGCCAAGCGCTTCACGGATGGCAATTTCAATAAGTCATACTTTGAGAGCGTGAACGAAAAAGGTTCCGGCCAGAAAGGCTCCTGGAAATAGTTATTCACGGACCAGCTGGTCAAACTTTGTGAGGCGGGCGGTGATGTAGTCCTTGACGCGCCTGACTTCTCCGGAGTATGAGCCCTCCACGCGTGGATTCTGGTGAACCCAGTCGTTCATTATGGGCCAGCGCTTGAAATTTAACCTCTGCGACTCTTCCAATAGAGTCGCAGTTTCGTTTACATAGATATTCAGGCTTGAAAGTTTGCCCTTGCTTTCATCCCAAAGCTGAACAAGGCGGGCGCGGGCGGCCGAATCATCCTTAACTATCCTATCCACCATCTCAAGTACGGACCAGGATGCAACCGAACCGTTTGTACGGTATATAAAATCATCCAGATCGTTAATGGGATATGTCCTGTTGTCATTCTCAAATGCAAGGTCATAATCCCAGGCCGGGCCGGTATACAGAATGCCTTCCTTTGCGTCCTTATACATGTACACGCTCCAATAAGTGTCCGTATTGCCGCAGAATTCCCCTACTATGAAGTTTTTGAGGAAACTGTCAACGTCAAGATACTTCCTGTAGCCGCTTGTGGAATTTGTAAAATTGGAGGAGCGTACGGCCGTTTCAAACTGTTCAAAAAAGTTCTTGATAAAGGCTTTCTGGGCCGATGTTATTTCATTGGAGTCCGGGTGCTTTATTGTGACCGGAGTACCCCTGGAGCTGTTGAAATTCACGGCCTCCGTATAGTTGTAGGCATCTATCTCGATAAGATACCCGCCCCCCGCCGGAACCCTGTGGCCGTCTACCTCCACCTGGTCGCAGAACTGGTAACAGCCCTGGTATTCACCGTTAAGGATAACGTCCACGGGGGTGCAGAAAGGCGTATAGGCCATACCTACACGGCGGCTAACCTCAAAGGCCAGGATATTGCGCATGAGGGTTTTGTCCCCATAGTTGTTAATAAGGGTCCACTTGCGGTCGTTGGCAGGTGCCCCAAGCGGTCTCTGCTTTTCCTTGAAACGCAGTTTGTATGGCTTTTTGGGGAAGTTCCAGCTGGCGTTTCCTCGGCCTTTTATCTCTGTTTCAGCGGCCGAGAGAAGGTTCTTCCCGCCCTCTGAGACAATGTACACGTTGGACTGTATGTATGTCTCCTTGGAGGTGATGTCCTTCCCTCCTTTGGTGTTAATAACCACCGTGGGGAGGTTTGTGAGCTGGGCCAGCTGTGAATCGTTCCCTTCACCTTCCCAGCCCCAGAATTCAAGCTCAGATAGGTTGCAGCGGGCATCATTTGGGCCGACATACCGCACATACCTCACCCCGCGGGAAAAGTTGATAGCTATGTATGACATCTGGCGCGTCTTTCCCTTTTCCTTAATTATTGCAAGGGGAAGGGCGTCGGAGAAATCCGGCGTATTTGCACCTTCAATGAGGGCAAGTTCAACTCGGCCTTCCTGGCTAACGCGGGGGGAATAGCCCACCTTTGTGATAACGTGTTTTTTACCCAGATCCAGGCCCACCCAGGTGTGGCTGCGTTCATAAGAGGCAAAGAATGTGTCGTAGTTCCCGTCAAACACGTTTTCCCTGGTGTTTACGCTTGTGGAAGACTGCCCGGTGTCATAATTGACGCTTAGTGCCGTGCCTATAACCTGGCCGCTGAGCTTAGCCTCTGTCCCGGGGACGTCGGGCTGGTCCGGGGTGTCCGGGGTATCGGGAGTGTCGGGTTTGTCAGGAGTGTCATCCTTCTGGCCGCTCTCCTCCTTCTCCGGCTTCTTGGAAGGCTCCGGGACAATGCTCTCCGTATGGCATCCCCATACAAGGGACAAGACACTCAGTATTAACGCAACTCTTTTCACTGCACAAAGATAGCCATTAAATCAATATGTCCTCCACTTTGAGCTTGGGAACAAAATGGGCGCCGCCCTTGCGGTAATAGTCAAGCTTCTCCGGAGATTCGGCATCTACAATAAAAACGCTCTCTGAGGGCTTTCCAAGGCCGATAATGCCGATAGGCTCCATTGGGAGCTCAAGCGCTTTGCGAATGTCTTCGGCCTTGAAATTGAGGATGAATATCCCCCCGAGGCCAGCTTCTACGGCCTTCAGGAGGATGCTCTGCGC
>JAFZML010000073.1 GCA_017553255.1 Bacteroidales bacterium
CTTTGGCGGCCTGGCCCGTGCAAAGGAATTCCTCACAGAACCCATTCTGAATGCCATGAACGACAATGTCCTTCACCTGTGGAAGGACAAAGTCAAGCTTGTGTACTCTCAGCTTAAGGAATCAGATGCCGCCATCCTTGGCGCATCCGCACTGGCCTGGGAACTGTAAATCCCTGATTTACAGCGCATTAAATGTATAGCGGTGCACTTTTTGGTGCACCGCTATACATTAATTGCCTGATAATAAGCTAATTACACAAGGCGTCCATTACGGATGAAGGCCTGCCGCTGGAGAGGAAGGCGCCCATATTGTATGAGCCCCATCCAAGGGAGTTGTATACTGCGGGCTTCCACCAGTCAAAGACTTCCGGCTCCCAGTAGAATACGCCTTTGCAGAAGGAGAGTTTCTTGACTTCCGTCATAAACTCAGTGAGGATAGAAGCGGCCAAGGTCTCATTATCCGGAGTCTTTACACCAACCTCTGAGATAATCACAGGCACCTTAAAAGTGGAATAAAGGGCCTTCATTTGCGTTATTGCAGCAGCATTGTACTCTGCGGGAGTCATCTTGGATTCTGCCTGCGGATAATGGGACAGCGCTATGAAATCAAACTTGCAGCCGCCGTCTTTACGGTCCTGGAACCACCAGGCGTTGTCTGAATAGGCATTGTTAAGGTGAGGACCTACCAGGGCCTGCGGGAATACTGCCTTTGCGGCCTCATAACCGGCTTTATAGAGTTTATTGAAACCGTCCTTGCCACCAACGGTCTCTCCGGCTGTCGCCCAGAGTTTGCCTATGGGCCAAAGCATACCGTTACGGGTTTCATTCCCAATCTGTATCCAGGCTGGAGTTACGCCGGCCTTTTTCACGGCTTCCAGAACTTCCCCGGTATAATCCGTAACGTGAGCCGCCATCTTGTTTAAATCCGCTTTATCTGCCGCCCATGCCTTGGGAATAGTCTGGGTGCCGGGATCGCAGAAAAAGTCTGAATAATGGAAATCCACCATTACGGCCATGCCTGCCTTGGCGGCGCGAACCGCCAGCTTTACCATGTCCTCCTTGCCACTCCAGCCGCCTGTGGGGTTCACCCATACACGGAGACGTATAGCATTCACGCTGCAGTCCTTCAGGACATCAAAACAATCGGCCTTAGAGCCGTCCTTTTTACTGAACTGCTTGCCATCATGCTCCATTTCGGAGACCCAGCTTACATCCGCCCCTTTTGCAAAAGAAGGTGTGGGGACATCATAAGTGACAGTAGTGGGGAGATCTTCGGTATTAGATGTTGTGTTATTTTGCGGCGCACATGAGAGCAGAGCTGCGCTGGCGGCCAACACAAGGGACAGGAGTTTTTTCATAGTTTATTTCTTATATATGTCGTCAATTGAAACGTTCCACCAGGAGGGAAGCGAAGGATCGTGTATGGTTGCATCCACGGAATAAGCATCACCGCGTGTGACATGTTCAAGGAATTCCTCCTCCATGGGCCAAAGATAATCCATATAAGCCGCAACTGCGTGTGTGCGGTCCGTAAAGCGGTAAATGCAGCAGGGCCAGCCCTTTTTCTGGAGTTTATCGGCAATGTAGCTGCTGCCCCAGATTCCTCGGCCGAAAGCGCCCAGATGCTTGTACGCCACGGCATCGTCGGCGGTTCCATGGAAGAGAAGAAGCGGGCAAGGGGCCTGCTTGAACTTGGGTGCGCCCTCGTTGCTGATGATTCCGCCCGCAAAGCTCATCACGCCCTTGAATCCGGGAAATCCCTCCGGCAGCCCTTCAGTGTTGCCATTTGCCACGTTATAGGCCGATGCCAGGGAAATGATTGCCCCCGCCGAGCTTCCGGCAAGGACTATATTATCGGCCGAAACCCCAAGTTCAGGCCTGGATGCCAGGAATGACACTGCGGAAAAGACGTCCTCCACGCCAATTTGCTGGGACAGGAAGAAGCGGTCGCTGGCCTTGAGGGTGCCGCTGAGGCCCTTCCCCACCTGATAGCCCTTCATCCCAAGGCGGTAATCTATGCTAACCACCGTATAGCCCTCGGAGTTAAGCCTCTTGAACCATTTTACGGTAAAAGGATCATCCCTTCGGCCGATGATGAATCCTCCGCCAAAGACATAAAGAACCGTGGGTTTAGCTAGCGAATCTATGGCCGTAGCGCTGCCGGAATCCGGGCGCCAGATGTCAAGAAGGAGGTCACAGGTGTCCCTCTGAGCGTATTTATACGTTTCCTGGGCCTGGGCCATAGCGCCAAAACCCAGCACAAGGGCAAGAACAATCAGAAGCTTTCTCATATTAACTTACTCTTCTAAATAAACCACTTTGTACTCATAAGGTTGCGCCGCCCACACCTTTCCGGTGGGGAGGGTTGCTTCTACAGCTGTGGAACCTGTGTTCACCAGTACATAATTACTTCCATAATCAACCATAACAACAGGACCGGCCGAATAAACAGTGGACGACCAGGAGTGATAGTAGCCGCCCAGCTGGCTTATTATATTTGAATAAGAGGTATAATAGTCCTGATTTGCCGTCCAGTCCAGTGAAAGAGTACTAAAAAAGTTGATGGGCTTGTCATAGGCAATTTCCTGAGACCCGTAAATCATGGTGGACATATTGAGGGACCTCATGAGCACAAATGCCGCCAGGGCGCCATCTTTGCCGCGGAATTCAGAGACAGGAGAGGCCTCAGAGGCATCGTCATGGTTTGTAATGTACAGCAGCGTTGTCTTTGGAGCCGGAGCCTTAGCCAGGAGCCTTTGATATGTATTGAAAAAGGCCGATGGATCCTGCCCGGCAAAGACGCTCGCCAGGCTTGACTTGGCCTGACGGGAGTAAATAATGTCAAAACCGTCCGTGAACATCTTGTCAAAATCACTTTCGGCCAGCATTATCAATCCATCTTTACGCTCCCGGAGCTTATCTATGGCGTCTTTCCAGAAAGCATCCATAGGGCCTGTCTTGGAACCTGTGGGGCCGTGGGCGTAATCACACCTGAAGCCGTCTATGTCAAATTCATCAATCCAATAAAGCATTGCATCCTCCATGGCCTGGCGAAGCGCGGCACTTTCATAATTCAGCTGGGCTACATCCGTCCAGGTGCCATCGGCCGTGGGACAAACTATATTGCCGGTTGCATCCTGGGCATACCAATCCTTGTGCTCCGTTATCCAGGCGCAGTCCCAGGCTGTGTGGTTGGCCACCCAGTCAAGCATGACCTTCATCCCTTTTGCGTGAGCTGCGCCAATAAGGCTCCGGAGTTCATCGGCCGATCCATAAGCTGTATTGAGCGCCTTGAAATCCTTTATACAATAAGGAGAGCCTATAGATTTTGTCTTTCCGGGAAGGTAGATGGGCATAAGATAGAGTACATTGCACCCAAGGGCCTGAATCTTATCCAGCCTGTCCTGAATTTTGCCATATACGCCGGAACTGCCATAAAGGCGGGGATTTACCTGATAGATATGCCAGGCATTGCGCTCTGACTCCTCCAGGGTACAAATCTTGACAGCCGATGCCTTGACTGGGCTGTCATCCACCTCCACTTCCAGCGTTGAGCCTCCGTCAAAGGCGGTTGCCTTATCTGCAGTTACCTTGAAGAAATAATCGGCCTTCCTGTCAAAGGTGATAGAAGGCTCATCCTTGAGCTGGCTTCCGCCGCCGGAGTTGTTGAAAATGAGTTTTTCCGTGCATCCGCGCGCCTGCGAAGGCACGTTAAAGTATTTATAGGTTGTGCCATCCTGCCTCTGAAGAGTCCCGCCCACGGATATGCCGGGCCAGGAGCCACCCAAATCGTTCTGAGTGCCGTACATGTATAGAGATATGGCGCTCCATCCGGTTTGGTCCAGTACATATATGCGGTAACCTTCATGAGTGGGGAAACTGGCCAAACCTTCCCCATTTTCACCATCCGCAGTAACAGTATCAGTGACCGGAGCCGTACAGCCCAAAAGCAGAAGAATAATGGGCAAAAGCAGAATCTGAATCTTTCTTTTCATTCCGCAATTTACACAGAATCAAGAAGAAAAGCAAATTGAGAGGCATCCGCTGTCAATCTGGCAATTTACACCTTGACACAAATTCTTCGGTGGTTATTGCGACTATAGGGACTGGAAGGTTTCTGGAAAGAAAATGATTGTCATTTGTAACTATATAATCACAAACTTGATCATACGCGAACGAAATGTGTGAACTGTCTTCAATATCCAAGTCCTGATTCCCGATTGCATCCCTTACATCAAAGGTGCTTATTGAATCGACATTCATTCTGGATATCAGCATATCAATTGCCGACCTGAAAACTGCATCATCATATGATGGGCTTCTGCGGCAGATGTAAGCAGCATCAATGATGCTCTGTACAGAGATGACTCCTTCTATCTTATGAGAGAGAATCAGATTAAATAAGGCTAAAGAGGATTTGTGGCCAGCCCTTGAGGAGACCAAGAAATCTACCAGAACATTTGTATCAACGAATACCTTCACCATACTTTTCCATCAAAGCTTCATATAATACATCCTTGTCCATTGCAGCCTCTTTGCAGGAGTCCAAAGATGGTTGTCCTCCACTCATAGCATATTTCTCAAGAACCTGTGAGCTATCAAAGAACTCCCTGGGCAACCTTGGCAAACCAAATTCCCTGTCTATAATCTTTTGCATCTCCTTCTCCACAAAAGCATTGAGTGACAACGAACGTTTTCTTGCCACCCTTTTCATACCTGCAAGCAATTCAGGGCTTAACCTGAATGCTGTCTGTGTCTTTGTCAAAACCTCCATAATGATAACATTTTTACAAATGTATAACAAATTCCCGATAATAGCAAAAAAATCCGGAGCCCCACACGCGGCGGAGCTCCGGAAATCTAAAAGACAAACAGACTAGAGATCAAGCGGGGAGATCTCAACCGCTTTTTCTACCCTGTACTTCTTGGATTCAGGGTTGAGGAAGAGGTTGTAGACGCCGTCCTCGGGGACGCCGAGGTTCTTTCCGCCTGCACCTGCATCCTGATCCTGGTC